>JADYYY010000009.1 GCA_020853395.1 Acidobacteriota bacterium | reverse complement strand
GCGTCCACCGCAGGACGTGCAGCGTGCCGGCCTCCGGCGCCGTGGTCGTCCACGCGTCGCCGTCCTGCGTCCACGTGTCGTCGGGCGAGGCGAGCGGCTCGTCCCCGAGCCGCGCCGCGGCGTCGCCCGTGAGGCCGCCGGCCGACGACGAGGGGCCGTCGTCGCCGGCCCCAACCGTCCGATCGTTGTCGCCCGTCGGCGCTACCGGCGGGACGACCGCCGCCAGCAGCGGGCTGAACGCGGCGCCGCCGAGTCCGCTCAGCGCCATGAGCGCCGACGCCTCGCTGCCCTCCAGGCACACCGACCCGCTCGTGCTCGTGCCCGGCGTCTTCTGCAGCACCACGTCGTCGAGCTGCAGCCACCCGGGCGCGACGGCCCCCGACGAGGGATAGACCGACACGGCCGGGTTCTGCCACGCCTCGCTCGTGTAGATCTGCATCGCGAAGGGCGACAGCGCCTGATTGGGCCCGAGCCAGAAGGCACAGGCGACGAACGACGAGAAGTCGTTGTCGTTGACGAGCACGAGCGCGCGCGCCCGGCTCGGCAGCGTGTTGCCCAGCCGCAGCGTCAACGTCAGCCGCTGCCCGGCCGGCAGCATGCCGCCGGGCTGCAGCGCCGGATTGGTCTTCTGCAGCACGACGGGCGGGCGGAACACGGCCGTGCGATACGCCTCGTAGACGCCGCCCACCATCGGATCGCGGCGGACGATCGCGCCGTCCTCGCCCCAGTTGGCCATCCCGGCCGAGAAGTCGCCGTTGACGAGCAGGTTCGCGCTGTCGGCGCCGCCCGCCGGCGCGGGGGCGAGCGGGTCGACGCACTCGGTGCGTTCGATCGACTGGCCGGGCGCCAAGGCCAGCGACACGTTGTCGACCTTGTAGTAGTAGTCGCCGCCGTTCGGATCGATCTGCCCGGCGTAGAAGTACACGGCGGCGTTCGGCCAGGCCGTCGTCGCGTGGGCCTTCATCTGATAGGTGCGGAAGAGGCCGTCGTTGGGCAGCGCGAACGTGCAGGCGGCGAAGTCGAGGCCGAAGTTGGCCGAGTTGCCGACGAGCAGCACGCGCATGACCATGACCTTGCTCGCCGTGTTGGCCAGATCGAACTGTGCGACCACCGGCGTGTCGGTCGGGACGGCGATGCCGGTGTCCTGGAACAGCAGCGCCTGGCTGACCGGCGTGCCGGCCGGCTGCGGCGTGCGGCGCAGGTTGAACGACCCGCCGGTCGTGTTCCACGTCATGTAGGTGTCGTTCGGCGCGCCGAACAGCTTCCAGCCGGCCGTCCCGGCGCCGAACGAGCCGTTCTGCACGAGGCTGGGCGTCAGCTCGAAGTCGATGCCGCCCGTGGTCGCGCCGTTCGACACGACGATCGGCGTGCCGCTCGTCACGGGACAATTCGTGGGGCACGGCAGGTCGTCGTAGCGCTGGTTGAGGTAGCTCACCGAGCTGGCGACGTTGGTGCGCGCGTAGTACGTGCCGGCCGGCAGACCGGTGATGGCGTAGGTCCCGCTGTTGAGGAGGGTCGCCACGCTCTTCGCCAGCGTGCCGCCGGCGTCGTAGACCTGCACGGTGATGCCGCTCAAGACCGCGAGCGTCTGCGCGTCGCGCACCGTGCCGGCGATGGCACCGCCGCCTGCCGCGAGGGTGAAGTCCTTTCCGGTCTGGTTCGTGCCCGCCGTGACGACGATCGGCGCGCCGGTCGTCACCACGCACGTCGGGCTGCAGGGGAGCTCGTTGTACAGCTCGTCCAGGTAGAAGATGGCGCCGGAGATCGCAGTACGGATGTAATAGGTGCCGGGCGGCAGCCCGGAGATCGTGTAGGTCCCGTCGGCGGCGCTCGCGGTGCCCGTCTTCACGAAGCTGCCGGTAGACGCGTACGCCTGGACGTTGATCCCGGAGATTGCCGCGAGCGTGCTGGCGTTTCTGACGGTCCCGCTGATCGAGCCGCCGGCCGAGAGCGCGAAGTTCCGGTCGCTCGTCGTCGCGCCGGCCGTGACCGACACGGCGGTGCCGGTCGTCACGTTGCAGGCCGCCGTCGAGGGGCACGCGATGTTGTCGTAGAGCTCGTCGATGAATCCCGCCGAGTTGTTGGTCCGCAGGTAGTACGTGGCGGCCGGCAGCCCCGACGTCGTGAACAGCCCCGCACCATTCGTGTTCACCGTGCCGATCGACGCCCCTACCGCGTTGAAGATCTGGACGGGGAGGTTGGTCAGCGCCGCGCCGCCGGCCGCATTCGTCACCGTCCCGCTGATGACACCCCCAACGGCGAGGCTGAAGTCGATGTTGGACGTGATGTTGTTGAGCGTCACCGTGATGGGCGTGCCGTTCGTGACGGTACAGCCGGCCTGCGGACAGGAGAGGTCGTTGTAGACCTCGTTGATGAAGCCGAGCGAGTTGCTGGTGCGGATGTAGTAGGTGCCGGCCGGAAGCCCCGACGTCGTGTAGACCCCGGAGCCGTTCGTGTTGTGCGTGCTCAACTGAACGCCCGTGGAGGTGAAGATCTGCGCGCCGATGTTCGCGATCGGCGCGTTGTTCGTGGCGTTTCGCACCGTTCCGCTGATCCGGCCGCCGGCCGCTAGGGCGAAGTTGATGTTGCTCGTTGTCGCACCGCCCGAAACCGACACCAGCGTGCCGCCGCTCGTCGTCACGTTGCAGCCGATGCACTGCACGCCGTTGTAGAGCTGATTGATCAGGTTGAACCCGACGCCGTTCGTGCGGACGTAGTACGACCCGGCGGTCACGCCCGTGAACGTGTACACGCCGGCGCCATCCGTGAAGATCGTCGCCAGCACCGTGTTGGTCGTCGACATCAGTTGGACGGCGTAGTTGGTCACCGGCGATGCGGTGGCCGCGGCCGTGACGGTCCCGGTGATGTTGCCGCCGGCGACGAGCGCGAAGTTGACGTTGCCGGTGGTCCCCCCGGCCGACACCGGAACGAGCGTGCCCGTGACGACGTTGCAGCTCGAGGCCAGGCAGCCGACGCCGTTGTAGACCTGCCCGGCGTAGCCCGCATTGGTGACGGCGACGTAGTACGACCCGGCCGGCACGACGATCTCGAAAACGCCGCTCTCCCCGGACCAGCCGCCGCCGATGAATCCGCCGCTCGAATTGAAGACGCCGACGAACACGTCGAGGGGCGCGCCGCCGGCGGCGTTCGTGACCGTCCCGGTGATCGTTCCGCCCGCCGCGAGCGCGAAGTTGACGTTGTTGGTGATGTTTCCAACCGTGACGGCCACCGTCGTTCCGCCGGTCATGTTGCAGTAGCCGCCGATGCACGTGACGTTGTTGTAGATCTCGTCCACCCGGCCGGAGTCCCACGTCGTGACGTAATAGGACCCCGCAGGCAGCGCCGCGGTGAGGTACTGCCCAGACCCGTCGGTCGTGGCGCTCATGATCCAACTGCCGTCGGTGCCGTGGACGACGACGGAGACATTCGGTATGCCGGTGGTGCCGTCCGTGATCGTGCCGGCGATCCGTCCTCCAAGGTCGAGCGCGAAGTCGATGTTCCCCGTCGTGACCCCGTTCGTGACGGGCACGGGCGTGCCCTCGGTCGCGTCGCACCAGAGACACTTGATGTCGTTCCACACTTCGTCCTGATAGCCCAGGTCGTTTTCGGTGCGGACGAAGATGCTGCCCGTCGCCGTGCCGCCGTCGCTGATGTAGTTCCCGTCGCTGTCGGTCACGGCACTCGTGAAGTCCGCTTCGCCTGACGGGTCGTAGAACGTCACGGTGATGCCCGGAATGCCTACGCCACCCGACGTGACCCTGCCGGCAATCCGGCCGCCGGGGTCGAGCACGAAATCGATGTTGGTGATCGCGCCGGTCGTCACGTCGAGCGGCGTGATGGCCTCGAGGTCGCAGACGGCCGAGCACTGGACGTTGTTCCAGATCTCGTTGATGTAGCCCTGGGTGTTCTGCGTGAACACCCCGTAGCTGCCGGCCGGCAGCGACAGGCTGTAGTTGCCGGAGCCGTCGACCGTCGTGTTGACCGCGACGTCGTCGTTCATCGAGAAGGCCCAGACCTTCGTGCCTGCGATGCCGAGCGACGTCGTGGAACTGGTGACGCGGCCGCTGATCGTGCCGTCGGCGGAGGCGTTCGGCGCGTTGGCGGCGAGCGCGGCCAGGAGCATCGATGCAACGCGCAGTCCCGAGCGTAAACCTGCTGGAACACCACTCGACAGACGAGACCTACCGATCACGTCCTACCTCCCGCCCGCGGCGCGAGCCGTCAGGTCAGTGCACTGTGACTGTGGCTTGGGGGAGGCAGAGCGTAGAACACCGACCGAAACGATGTCAACGCCGGAAATGCCGTGGAGAGGTGTGTAAGCGCTTCGTGATGTCTTCGCCGTCGAGCCGGCGAAAGGGTCAGGGCACCTGCGCCGGGGCGTCGAAAGCGCGGGTGTCGAGCGACGCAGAGCCGGGCGGCCGGCCCGACGGGCCCCCCTTCCAGTTGAGCGCGCCATGGCGGTGCGGCACCCACCTCACCCCCCACTTCGTCTCGTACCAGCGGCGATTCTGCTCGAAGAGCGCGTCGTAGTCTCCGCGATCGATCAGTGTCTTGAACGCCGCCTGTCCGACGTGGTGGATGAACACGTCGCGCGCACAGACGATCCGCAAACCGAGCGCGCGCACCCGATGGGTGTAGTCGTCGTCCTCGAACATGCCGATGCCGAACCGCTCGTCGAGCGCGCCGACGCGGTCGTACGTCTCCCGACGCATCGCGACGCAGAACATGGCCAGCACCGGGATGTCCGCGAACTGACCTTCGAACAGACGGCTTCGCTCGGCCGCGAAGTGCTCCATCTGCCCGATGGTGCGATAGGACACCGGCAGCTTGGCCTCGTTGCCGGCGAAGTTCGTCACGGGTCCGACCAGGCCGACCGCGGGATCGCGCAGGTGCGCGAGCAAGCGCGGCAGCCAGTGCGGCGGGACGACCGTGTCGTTGTTCAGCAGAACGATGAACGCGCCGCGGCTGGCGGCGAGGCCCTGGTTGTTCGCCTTGGGGAATCCTTCGTTTCGCGCGTTGTACACGACGCGCAGCTCGGGACAGCCCGGAGCGAGCGCGCCGAGGAAATCCGGCGTCCCATCGGTGGACGCGTTGTCGACGACGACGATTTCGAAGGCCGGCAGGTTGGTGTTGCGCAGCAGGCTCTCGAGGCACAGCATCGTGAGCGGCAGGTTGTTGTGGGTGACGATCACGATGCTGACGAGCGGTGTCGCGTCGACGAGCGCGGTCGCGATCGCTTCGCAGCGCTGGTTCCAGGTGTTGGCGGCGGCGAACGCCCGCCGGCGCTCCACCAGGTCGGGATCGTCTTCGGACAACGCGCGGTCGATCGCTGCGACGAACTCGCCGGGCGTCCGCGCCAGATGGACGAGGTCCGCGCACGGCGCCAGCTCGGCCAGCGCCACGGACACCACGGGCTTGCCGGCGCTCAGGTACTCGTACAGCTTCACCGGATCCGTCGCCTGAGTGATCGGATTGATCTTGAACGGGATGAGGCACGCATCGAAGTGGAAGAGATACTGCGGCATCGTGTCGTACGGCTGCTGGCCCAGCAGCCGCACGTTCGGCAGCGCCGTCAGCGTCGAGACGTCCACGCCGAAGACGCCGCCGAGCAGCACGAACTGACAGCCGGGCCTCGCACGCGCCGCCTCCACGACGAGATCCACGTCGAACCAGTCCGCGATCGCGCCGTAATAGCCGACGATCGGGTGCGGCACGCCGGCGAGCAGCGTGTTGGGAATGCACCGCTCCGCGTAGAAGTCGAAGTCGACGGCGTTGCGGGCCAGCACGGTCGGCCGGTCGGCGAACGCCCACTTCTGCTGCAATCGCGCCGCCGTGACCACGAGCAGGTCGCACTCGCGCACGAGCGCGGCTTCGGCGTCGACCACCGCGCGCTTCACGCCCGGGAAGTTCTCCCACTCGTCCATGCAGTCGTAGACGACGGGCCAGGCCCAGAGCCGGCGCGCCGCCGTGGCCAGCGGCGCCCATGACGCGATCATCACGTAGAGCGCCGCGCACGAGATGTCGTATTGGTGCCGCAGCCGGGCCAGCGAATCCGTCGCGGCATCGAGAACATCCGCCGGCAGGCCGCCTCCGTAGAGGTCGGGAGGTCTCGGCACGGCGAGCTGGACTTCGTACACCCCGTCGCGGATCAGCCGGACTTTCGGCTCGAGGCCCTCGCCCGAGTCCGCGAATCTGGCCAGGCTGACGTAGAAGACGCGATGGCCACGCTGGGCGAACGCGGCCATCAGTTGCTGCGGCCGCTGAAAGCGGAAATCCCAATCGATGATCGACAGGCACACGACGTCGTGGCGCTGGCGAGGAGCCAGGGCCATGCGGTTCCGGCGGACGCCGCCGCGAGCGATCTCGGGCAGCAGCTCGAGGCTCTCCCACGATCCCGGCGCCGCCGGGCGCGAGGTGCGCGGGGCCGCCGCGCCCGTTTCCTCACGAGCACGACTCGTTGGCCCCGGCGTGCGGCCGCCGAGCCCAGACAGGCGCTGCAGGCGAGCCTTCAGGCGCCGGGCCCGGTTGAGCCAGCGCCAGCCCCGGGACGCGAGAATCGTGTCGAGCTGCGCGCCGAGCGAGCGATTCACGTCCTCGAGCCGCTCGCGCATGCGCTGCGCCTCGGCCAGCTCGTCGCGCAACCAGGCGATCCCTTCCTCGCGCTCCTCGATCACGGCCGCGTGGCGTTCAACCTGACGTTCGAGCTCGCCGAGGCGGTCGCGCGCGCTCATCGCTTCGTGTTCGGCGGATCGGGCACGCCGGACGAGCCGTGTCGCCTCGCTCGCCACCGCGCTCGACAAGGCAGCCAGCTCTCGGGAAAGTCCGGAGTCCACGCTCGCTGCGCGACGGAGCAGCGCGTACGTCGTGCCCGCGAACGTCGTCTCGGCCTCGGCCGTCGTCAGGTGAGGCGCCGGGAGGGCCTGAACGGGCACCGCAGCGGCCGGTGACGAACTGCGGAGGAATGCGAGCACACGGTCGCCTTCCGCTTCCGGATTCGAGGTCAGCTCATCTGGAAAGACGATCAGGCGATCGTCGGACGACGTTGCCGAGAGGACGGTCGAGACGTAGGTGAGCCAGAGGTCTGCGGCTGCCTCGGCGCTGAGCCCCAGCCGGCGATCGAGCGCGCTGATGTAGCTCACTGGTTCCGGCACGCAGACCAGGTAGCGCGCGCGCGGCAGCATCTGACGCCAGAAGGGCAGGGTCAGCCAGGCTCGCGTGCTGAGCCAACCCCATCGCGCATCGGCGGCGAAGCCAGCGATGGCTGCGCTGGCGCGTGCGCGGAGGTCGTCGAGCCCGCGTGCACTGGCCCAGCCAGCCGGCAGCGCGGACGGATCATCGTTCGCCATGCCGAGACGCTCGAGCAGTTCGTCGTCGATCGCGCGAAAGATCGGGTGCGACCAGGCGTCGTCGTCCAACCCACCAGGGACGCCGCCGAATCCGACGCCGGCCTCGTGGAGCAGACGCGCCACCGCGGCCGAGCCGGCATGCGGCATCGCCAACACACAGAGGACGTACCGTTCGACATTCACCTGCTGCAGCGGTCGGGCTCCAGGGTCGAGGCCGCGCGGCAGTATATCCGGCCTGCCCGCCATCTCGGACGTGCGGCGCACCGGCGTTCGTGCCGAGGTTTTCACTGCGCGGCGACTCGGAGTCCGACATAATGGCGCGACTTCGGTCTGATGACCTTGCTGTACTTCTCGCCGGTGCCGTGGGACAGCTACCCGCAGCGACCTCACAGCTTCGTGCGCCACTTTCTCCAGGATCAGCGCCGACGGGCGATCTGGATCGATCCCTATCCCTCTCGGCTGCCGCGCGTCGCGGACCTGACGCGCTCACGCGGCACGCTGCTGCCGACGCCGCGGCCGGCCAATCTCCAGGTGCTGGCGTTGCGCGCGCTGCCCGTCGAGCCGATTCCCCTGGTTGGTGCATGGCACACTCGGCTGCTCTACCGCAGCTTCAGAGCGAGGCTGCGGGCGCTCGTCTCGCGCGGGACTCGACTTGGTGTCGTGGTCGGCCGTCCCAGCGGGCTGGCGCACGTCGTGCTGCAGCGCGGCGAGTTCGCCTGGTCCGCGTACGACGCCATGGACGACTTCCCGATGTTCTACCGTGGGCTCTCGCGGCAGTGCGCCGCGCGCATGGAATGGGCGATCGCAGGCTCGGTCGACGTCATCCTGACGTCGTCGACGCGCCTGTCGAACAAGTTCTCGCCGTTCGGCGACAAGCGGGTTCTCGTCCGGAACGCGTTCGAGATGTCGGCGTTGCCACCGGTCCAGGCGGACGAGCGGCGCCCGATCGTGTTCGGCTACGTCGGGTGTGTCGGCTCATGGTTCGATTGGTCGATCGTCGATCGGCTAGCCGCGGCCCATCCCGCCGCGCCCGTGCGGATCATCGGTCCGCGCGTGACGACGCCTCGAGGGCTGCGGCCGAACGTGGAGCTCGTCGGCGCCTGCTCGCACGAAGCGACGATCCAGCACATGGAGCGATTCTCGGTCGGCCTGATTCCCTTCACGCCCTCGCCGCTCACCGAGTCGGTCGACCCCATCAAGTACTACGCGTATCGCGCGATGGGCCTTCCCGTGGTCACGACGCGGTTCGGCGAGATGCGTTCCCGAGGCGCCGGCGACCTGACGTTCTTCGTCGAGGATCACGGGATCGAAGCGACCGCTGCGGCCGCGTTGCGCGCTCCGGTGGACGCGGCCGAGACGATACGCTTTCGGCAGGCGCACGATTGGCGCTGCCGCTTCGCGGACGCCGGGCTGTTTCGGCGCATCCTGCCGGCGTAGCCGTGGCGGCACGCGTGCGGAGGTCGCGGCAGTGAAGGTGCTCGTCGTGTTCGGCACGCGGCCAGAGGCGATCAAGCTGGCGCCGGTGATCCGCGCGCTGGCCGCGGCGGAGTGGTGCGAGCCTCGCATCTGCGTCACGGCGCAGCATCGCGATCTCCTCGATCCGCTGCTCGACCTCTTCGGCATCGCACCCGACCACGATCTGGACGTGATGCGGCCCAACCAGGCGCTGGCCGGCTTGACGGCGAGGCTGTGCGGCGCGCTCGACGACGTCATGGCCGTCGAGCAGCCGGCCTGGGTGGTGGTGCAGGGCGACACGACGTCCGCCTTCGCCGCCGGGCTCGTCGCCTTCTACCATCGCGCGCGCGTGGGCCACGTCGAAGCGGGGCTGCGCACGACGACCAAGGATGCGCCGTTTCCGGAGGAGCTGAACCGCCGTCTGTTGGGCCGCATCGCCGATCTGCATTTCGCACCGACCGAGCGAGCGCGGCAGCAACTGCTCGCCGAAGGCGTCGCGCCCGAGGCGGTGCTCGTGACCGGCAACACCGCCATCGACGCGTTGCAGTGGACCATCGATCGATTGGGAGGCCGCGGTCCTACGCCGGAAACGGGGACACGCCGGCTCGTGCTCGTGACGATGCACCGGCGCGAGAGCTTCGGCCGGCCGCTCGCCGACGTGTGCGGCGCGCTGCGGTGGCTGGCGGACCGTTATCGCGACCGCGTCGAGTTCCTGTTTCCCGTTCATCCCAATCCGAACGTGCTGGGCGAGGTGACGCGGGCGCTCTCAGGATGCTCGAACGTCCGTCTCGTGAAGCCGCTGCCGTATCCGGACCTCGTCGACGCCCTGCGCCGCGCGCACTTCGTGCTGACCGATTCCGGCGGCATCCAGGAGGAAGCGCCCAGCCTTGGCAAGCCGGTCCTGGTATTGCGCGACGCGACCGAACGTCCAGAAGGCGTGGCCGCAGGCGTCGCAGCCATCGTCGGCACCGATCGCGACCGCATCGTCGACGCGTCCGTGAGGCTCCTGGACGATGACGATGCCTACCGTGCGATGGCGCGGGCCGTCACCGTGTACGGCGACGGCCACGCCGCCGAACGCATCGTCTCCGCGCTCGAGCGGGCGGCGACGAGCGAAGCGCATCGTCGCGAGCCGTGATCGCGCGACCCACAACCCCGTCAGCTCCCGCTTCGATCACCGCCCGGCCAGTATCGGAACGTCCGCCGGCTGTCCCCAGAGGTAGGCGGCGGATGCGGTGAACCCGGCGCTCGATTTCAAGACGTACCAGCCGCCGTTGGAAGAGCGGTACACCGCGATGTCGTCGATGCCGTCTCCGTCGTAGTCCGCGGGCACCGGACGGTCGTTCGGTGCGCCCCACGAGAAGAATCGGGACGTGCTGAACCCCGATGCGGACGTCAGGATGAACCAGTAGCCGCCGTCCGGCCGGTAGACCGCGACGTCGGCACGGCCGTCGCCGTCGTAGTCACCCGCGACCGGCAGATCGCCGGCCCGGCCCCACGCGTAGATGCTCGCCGCCGAATAGCCCGAGCTCGACCGCAGGATGAACCAGTGGCCCGTCGAGGGGCGGTACACGGTGATGTCGACGAGCTCGTCGCCATCGTAATCGCCGGGCGCGGGCAAATCGCCCGGCATGCCCCAACTGTAGAACGCAGCGCTGGTGAAGGCCGAGCGCGACGTCAGCACGTACCAGTAGCCATTCGAGGGCCGGTACACGGTGATGTCGGTGCGGCCGTCGCCATCGTAGTCGGCGGGCACGGGAACGTCTCCCGGCATGCCCCACGTGTAAAACGCCCAACCGCTGAAGCCCGTGCTGGACTTCAGGACGTACCAGTAGCCGTTCCCAGGCCGGTACACCGCGAGATCGGCCAGCCCATCGCCGTCGTAGTCGCCGGTGACCGGCACATCGGTTGCGACGCCCCAGGCATACGTGGCGCCAGATGCATAGCCGCTCGCCGACGACAGGATGTGCCACGTTCCGGTGTTCGGGCGGTAGATCGAGACATCGGCTTTGGCATCGCCGTCGAAGTCGCCTCGTCGGCCGGTCGACGACGGGTACGGATCGAATCGGAACAGCGAACCGTCGTAGGTCAGGCCATACAACTCGCCGCGCGCGTCGGTTCCGAAGCTCACCCACGGCCGAACACCTGCGCCAGGCATGTTCGTGTGCTCCTGGACGTCGGTCACGGTGGCCTCGTTCGTCGCGTGGATCTGCAGGCCCAGAGACCACAGCCGTCCGGACCCGATGTCGGCGAAGACATATCGGCCGCCGAGCAACGACGCCAGCGCCGTGCCGCGATAGACGTAGCCGCCGATCACCGTTTGGCCCGTGCCACGGCCATACTCATGGATCGGGTCGACGATCGCCGGCGAGAACGGCGGCGTCGTGGTCACGTTGTCGTGCGCACCTTCGCGGTTGCGCCAGCCGTAGTTGCGTCCGCCGGCGCCAGCCGGCTCGTAGTCGATCTCCTCCCAGGCGCCCTGGCCCACGTCGCCGATGATCAGCGCACCAGTTCCGCCCCGTGCCGGATCGTCGAAGCTCCATCGCCACGGATTCCGCAGACCGAACGCCCAGATCTCCCCGAGCACGTCGCTGCGGCCGGCGAAGGGGTTGGTCGCCGGCACGACGTATCCCGTCGCATGTCCCTCGCTGACGGCCACGTCGATCCGCAGCATCTTCCCGAGCAGCGACCTCGGGTTCTGGGCATGGTTCAGCGGGTCGTTGCCGCTGCCGCCGTCGCCCAGCCCGATGTAGAGGAACCCGTCGGGTCCGAACGCGAGATGTCCGCCCTTGTGATTCGCGAAGGGCTGCCGGATGAACCGTTCGCCGCTCGGCCACACGAGATCGACGCGCGTCGCCGGATCGAGCCGCAGCGGCTGGGCCGCGGATCGCGTGTAGCGCGCGACGACGCTGTGGCCGTCGGGGTTGATGAAGTAGACGAACACGCGGCCACTCGTCGCGTAGTCCGGCGCGAACGCCAGCCCCAGCAGGCCCTTTTCGCCGTCCGACGAGATCAGGCCCCTGAGATCGAGGAACGGCTGCGCCTGCACGACGCCGTTCACGAGCACGCGCGCGAGGCCACCCTGTTGCACCACGATCTGCACGGCGGCGTCGGTCGGATGCGGCACGAATGCCACCGGCTTCGTGAAGCCGGTGGCGACGAGCGTCGCCTGCATCTGGGCCGGCGGAGGCGCGGCGGTGGCGAGCGCCGAGAGCACCGAGAGCGACGCGGTGACCGCGCACGCGAGCCGCGTGCGGCGGCTAGAGGATGCCGGGCGAGAAGGCCAGCAGGTTCGGTGTCCGCATCGCGGCGAGCACCTCGCGCTTGCGATAGCGGATCTCCATGACGATGAGATCGTGCGGTACGAGGATGGCGAGCGCATCCGCGCCGCGAGCGACCGCCAGTACCGAGTCACAGCGATACTCCTCCACGAGCGGATCGTACAGCTCTGGCGCCAGCCCATCCTGACGCAAGAGCGACACGACCTCCAACGCCGGGCTCTCGCGAAGGTCCTTGACGTTCGGCTTGTAGGTCGCGCCGAGGCACACGACCCGCGGCCGATCGACCTGTGCCACCGACTGCCGGATGCGATCCGCCGTCCTTCGCGGCATGCCGTCGTTCAACTCGCGTGCCGCTCTGAGCAGTCCGGTCTGGGTGGGACGCGCCGCGATGAGGAACCAGGGATCGACAGGAATGCAATGGCCGCCGACGCCGATGCCAGGATTGAGAATCTGGACGCGTGGATGGAGGTTGGCCAGCTCGATGGCTTGGCCCGGCTCGATGCCGAATTCCTCGCAGAGCACGGCGACCTGGTTGGCGAACGCGACGTTCACGTCGCGAAACGAGTTCTCGATGAGCTTGACGAACTCGGCGGTCCGATCGTCGGTCAGCCGCACTCCACCCTTGACGAACACGCTGAAGAGCGCCGACGCCCGCCTGGTCGACGCCTCGTCCACCCCGCCGACGATGCGGGTGTTGAACACCGCCTCGGCCATGATGTTGCCCGGCAGGATCCGCTCCGGGCAATGGGCCAGGAAGAGGTTCAGCCCGACGCGAAGGCCGCTGCGCTCGAGAATCGGCTGGACGACCCCGCGCGTCGTGTCCGGTGGAATGGTGGACTCGACGACGACGAGATTGCCAGGACGGAGAACCGGCACGAGCGACTCGGCGGCCGCCACGACCGCCGACAGATCGGGCGTGTGATCGTCGTGCCGCACTGGCGTCGGCACGGCAATCACGAAGGCGTCCGCCTCGACCGGCGTGCGCGACGCCGACAGGTGACGTTGGACGTCAGGGTCGCGGAAATAGGTCTCGAAGTCCTCTTTCTCGTCGACCTTCGCGCGCCGCTCGGCGATCTCGCGCACGACGCGCTCGTCGACGTCGACGGCCGTGACGCGCAATCCCGCGCGCGCGAGATGGAGACAGAGAGGGAGGCCGACGTAGCCGGCGCCGACGACCGCGACGGTCCTGATCGGCGCCTCAGTCGCGGACATCGTAGTACTCCCGCTGCCAGGCGACCGTGCGCGCGATGCCCTCGGCCAGCCCGACGGTTTCACGATGCCCCAGATCGGCGTGGGCGCGCGCGGCGGAGGTGCGCTTGTCGCGCGTGTTGTGCACCTCGTAGTCGACGTATTCCACCAGCCGATCGTCCCGGCCGACCGCCGCGAGAATCATGTCGGACACGGTCCGGATGTCGTGGTAGTGCTCACCGGCGATGTTGTACACCGCCCCGGGCTCGAACCTGGTCGCGATGGCGGCCAGCGTCCGGACCGTATCGTCGATGAACGACGACGTGCGATGGTGGTTCAGGTAGACGCGGTAGGGCAGCCGATGCAATGCCGAGTAGATGAACTTGCAGATGACGCTGCGGTAGTCGCTGTACGGCTCGCCCGGGCCGTACGTGTTGAACAGCCGGACGATCACGGTCTCGGTCCCCTCGACGGCCGCCGAGTTTAGCACCTGCAGCTCGTTCACCCACTTGGAGATCGCGTAATCGTTCATCTGTCGGATCGGATGGCGCGCCGGGACGTCTTCGGTCATGACGCCCTCGTAGTCACCGTAGATCTCGGAGCTCGAGAACACCACCATGCGGAAGCGGCGGGCCTCCTGGAGCCGGATCAAGTTCTTCGTGCCGACCGCGTTCGTCCGCCACATCGTTTCGTAGAAGTGCTCGCCGTTGATCCGGCCGAACTCGGCGGCGGCATGGTAGACGAACTCGAAGGGGACCTGATCGAACACCGACTCGAGCTGGCGGTACTCGCCGACGTCGGTGCGGAAATAGTACCCGCCGTTCAGACCGTGATGATGCGGGCGATCCAGCACCCACACCTCGTGGCCCTGCTCCCGCAACGTGCTGGTCAACGGCGCGCCGACCGCCCCGAGCCCTCCGGTCACCAGAATCTTCATCGCGTCCTTTCCTCGGTCCGAGGCGTCGCCGCGGACTTCTCCCGCGTCCCTTGCGGCAGGAGCGCCTCCTCACCGCGTGTGTACCAACTGGCTTGCGGCCCTTCGCGCCGTTCCGCGCCGGTGCGAGTCGATCGACGGCGCGCCAGGCGAATCACCAATCGAGCACGAACCACCTGCCGGTCATCCGCTGCACGAAGGCCTTCAGCAGGATCTTGCCGTAGCCCGGTCCGGCCCGCAGGAACGAGAAGCTGCTCTGGCCGGACGCGCGCTTCAAATGGCGCACGTCGACTTCCGCGACCCGGCGCGTGGCAGCCCACGCCTTGAACGTGATCTCCGGCGACAGCTCGAAGCCGCCGCTCTCCGGACCGTACCGATCGAAGATCCGCCGATCGAAGACGCGGAACGCATTGGTGTAGTCCGACAGCCGCACGCCGATCAGCATCCTCGTCGCCAGCCGGAACACCGCGCTCCAGAACCGGTAGAGCCGCGGCACGGCCTCGTAGTTGCGGCGATGGCGATAGCGCGACCCGATGGCCAGCGCGAAGCCCTCGTCGCGGACCTTCGCGAGCATCTCGGGCAGGCGGCTGACCTCGTCAGACCCGTCGCCCATCGTGACCGCGATGTACCGGGCGCGCGCGCGGTCCAGCCCGAACCGGATGGCGTTGCCCATGCCGCGCGGCGGCGTCTTGGTGAACGCGCGCACGCGAGGCGATCGCCACATGCAGGCAGCCGCGCGCGCGAACGTGTCGTCGCGGCTCATGTCGTCCACGATCAGAATCTCCACCGGCAACCCGGCGAGCGCGTCGAGCAGCCGGTCGCACACCGGCCCGATGTTGTCCTGCTCGTTGTACGCCGGCACGATGACCGAGAGCACCGGCTGGGCAGGTTCGAGCGTGCCGGCACACCAGTGCGCGAGCGCGTCGACGATGCGGCGGTGCGCGCCGTGGTCGCCGCCGTCCGTCCCCGGCCGGCCCACCGGCAGCAACGTCGAGCCATATCGTGGATCGTGTACGACCCGCCACGGCGGATCGGACGTCGCCAGCAGGAACAGATCGGGTCGCGGCTTCATGCGGTGGCCGAAGGCCGCCAGGTCGTCCTCGTTCTCGAGGATCGTGATGACGCCGATGCCGAGCGCGTCGGCCGCGACTCTGAGCAGAGCCGTGAACGTGCTGTCGCCGACGACCATGCACGCGCCGGCCTGCCGCTCCGCCAGCACGTCGAGCAACGGCCCGAACTCGGGCCGAGGCACGCTCCCCGCCGTGCCGCTCGACGAGACCCGAACGTGCGCGAGCGGCGCCGGGGGCTCCCAGCTCAGCGTGTCGGCGACGATGAACACAGGGATCACCCCGGCCCGGCCGTAGTCGAGCCGCCCGAGCCACGCGGCATGCTCGGCCCGCTCGACGGCCACCGCGATCCACATCGCGGGCCGAACCGCGGATCCGTTCACCTGGACGCCCCGGCGCCGAGCCGCCGCCACATCTCGCGCAGGCCGTCCGCGAGCGTTACCTGCGGTTCGAACGCCAGCACGCTGCGCGCGCGGGTGATGTCTGCGAGGCTTCGCCGCACTTCGCCGGCGCGTGCGGGACGATGCTCGATGGGGGCGGTGCGGCCGGCGGCCTGCATCACCGCCCGCGCCAGCTCCGCGATCGTCGTCGGCACGCCGGTGCCGATGTTGCACACCGTGCCTGGTGCTCCAAGCAGCGCAGCCCGCAGGTTGGCCTGCACGATGTCGTCGACGTGGACGAAGTCGCGAACCTGGGTACCGTCGCCGTAGACGGCGAGCGGCTCGCCCGCGGTCAGACGGGTGAGGAAGATCGAGATCACGCCGGTGTACTCGTTGTGCTCCATCGGCAGGCCGAACACGTTGAAGTAGCGCAGACACACCGTCGGGACGTTCCAGAGCGAGTGAGCCAGGCGCGCGTACCGTTCGCCGGTGAGCTTGCTGAGCGCGTAGAAGCTGGCCGGATCGGTCGCGTGTTCCTCGCCGATCGGTATCTCGCGCGCCTCTCCGAAGATCGCCGAGGAGCTCGAGTAGACGACCTTGATCGGCCGATGCCGACGGCAGGCGTCGAGCAGCCGCACCGTCCCGACGATGTTCGCCGTCGCGTCGGGGACGGGGGCGGCAATCGACTTGACGTTGCCGACCTGCGCAGCCAGATGGAACACGAACGCGCACTGCGCCACCACGTCCTCGAGCTCCGGCATCGTCGCGACGTCGGCCTCCATCAAGTCGACGAGCGGCGAGCCCGGCAGATGCTCTCGTCGGCCGGTAGAGAAGTTGTCGACGACAATCGTGCGGGCGCCGGCGTCGACCAGCGCCCGGGTGAGATTGCTGCCGATGAACCCGGCGCCGCCGGTGACAAGGCAGCGCGCGCCGCGCAACGATCCGAGATCCACGACTCCGCTCCTGAAGCGGGGAATCGTACACCATCGGGTGCGACGGGTACGACAGGTCCGAGGGGTCGACAGGTCCAAGGAATGCGCTGGCGCTGGCCAACCGTTTTTTGGCGGGGACGACGGGTGCGACAGGTACGACGGGTCCCAGGAACGCGCTGGCGCTGGTCAACCGTTTTTCGGCGCGGGTACGACAGGTACGACGGGGCGCGTTGGCCGTGTGCGGCCGTAGAGGAGCAGCGCCGTTACGGTCAGCAGGGCCGTCGCGGTGGCGATGAGGCCGGCTGTCAGGCCGGGCGGCCAGTAGCGGAACTCCACCGTGGCGGTGCCGGGCACCTCCACGGCGCGAAATGCGTAGTTCGCGCGCAGGATGGGGGCGGGGCGGCCGTCGACGTACGCCGTCCATCCCGGCGCCCACGCGTCGGACAGCACGACGAGGGCGGGCCCGGCGGCCGTGACGTCGATCCGCACGCGGTTGTCTCCGTAGTCGATCCGGCTGACGCGCGCCTCGACGCCAGCGGCCGCGCGGACCAGGCGGGGCGATTCCTCGAGGACGACATCGCCTCGTTGCAGGTTGCCGACGGCCTCGAGCGCCGCCGCCGGTGACGCCGCAACGGTGACCCGGCTCGCGACGTACGCGCGCGGCCACACCGAGCGGTTGACGAGCAGCAGGAACGGACCGTCCTTGGCGCGATACTCGAAGCCCAGCTCGTCGAGCCGGGCGATCTCCTCGTCCGGCGGCGCCACGGGGATGAGGTACTTCACGTTCAGCACGTCCAGGATGACGCGCGAACGGGGGAGCAGCGCCGACGGCAGCGGGTAAGGCAGCGGCCGCGTCTCGAAGTAGTGCCGTACGAGCTCGGTGTAGCGATCCGGATTGAAGGGCACGCGAGACGCGATGGAGGAGATCCCGAACGCCTGGGACACGTTGGCGGTCAACGCCAGGTCGTGCGTGCTGTGGATCCGGAAGAGCGACCCGTCGTTCTGCAGCAGGCGAACGTATTGAGGCGGCGAGCGCCAGACGTCCGCCCGTCCGAATCGTGCCCTGGCCTGCAGCGGCAGGAGCTCGGCGCAGATCAGCACGACGACCCCGACGCCGAACAGCACCGGACGCTCCCGCTTCCGGTGCAAGACGACGAGCCCGACGAAGCCGATCGCCACGACGAGGAGCCGTGCCGCTTCGGCGGCGGCGCCGGCGGCGACGTGCACGAAAGCCCGTCGCGGCAGGGCGGCGTTGATCGGCTGCGTGGCGGCGAACACCAACGCGGCCCAGACGGCGGCCGCGATCAGCACCGGACCGCACACGACGTCGACGGTCGTCGGGCGGCGCATCGTGAGCCGCTGCACGCCGCACGCCGCGAGTCCGGCGATGGCGAGCGTGAGCGCTCCGCCGAAGTACGGCGCGAAGTGCAGCGTGTTGAGCACGGGCAGGTAGGCCAGCCACTGCGCCGGCCGGAGCCCCAGCAGCTTCGCCGCCAGGAGCACGGCCGAGACGAGGAAGAAGACGAAGAGATGTCGCTGTCCCGCCAGACGACCCGGCCTGGCGAAGCAGGCGAGCAGGATGGGCAGGAGCCCAGCGTAGAACATCGGCGCGCCATCGGTCGGAAACAAGTGGAGGCTCCGATCGGGGATCTGCCAGGCGTCGAATCCGACGATCGGCGAGACGAGCGTGATCGTCTGCGCGAGGTTGTACGCGATGAAGCCGATGTCTCGGTACCAGCGCGTGAACACCTCGACGCTCGAAGAGATGGCCTCCACAGGGACGAGCACGAACGCCGTCAGCCCCAGTCCCAGCGCGACGGCGGCGAGGCTCCTGATCGCGATGGCCCGGCGAGTCCACGGCGCGGCGGACTCGCCCTCCGCCGAGACGGCGCGATGATGCGGGCGCGTGAACAGCGCGACCGCGACGTACAGCGCCGCGAGCACGAAGCCCGAGATCACGATCGGCAGGAACGACGCGAGCACGCAGTTCCCGTAGGCCAACGCCGCGAGGCCGATGCGCCGCGCCACGGGCCGTTCGATCAGCCAATCGGTGACGAGCAGGAGGCAGGGCAGCACGGCCTGGCTCTGGCCGAGGATCGCGTTCACGTTCTGCGTCATCGCGCCGCCGAGCACGTAGCAGGCCGCGAACGCCACGGCGGCCGGCATCTCGAAACGATGCCGGAGGAGCAGCAGCAGCGCGCAGATGCCCGCGAACAGCAGTTGCGCGAGGTAGTACGCGTCCCGCAGCAGCGCGCTGTTGCCGGCGAGGAGCACGAGCGTGTAGGGCGGATAGTATTGTCCGCTCGTCAACTCGGTGTGCGCGTCGACGCCCGCGCCGATCGAGGGATCCCACAGCGGGACATGAAGCCGGCGGAACGCGCGCGAGAACGCCTGCCCGGCGGGCTCCCACTGCCACCACGTGGCGCCCTGGTCGTGCCAGTTGACGAACGCCGGGCCGATATCGCGCGGCGACATGCCGGTGAAGCGGTTGTCGAAGGGATGGTAGTTCGCCGTCGCGACGAGCGACTGGCCGAGAAAGACGATGTTGAAGTTGGCGAGGAGCAGAATCGCGGCGACGGCGAGCATCCCGAACCGCCGCTGCCGGCGGCGGGCCGCGTCGATCACCGGCGCACCATGGCGTCGTCGGCCGCGGCGATCGACTGTTCGTACCACGCCAGCCCCTCCTCGGTCGGGCCGTCGAAGGTGAGCTGGCCCTGCTGCAGGACGCAGACGCGGCTGCAGAGCTCCCGGACGGCGTCCGCCGAGTGCGACACGAAGAGAATCGTCTTGCCGCGCGCCCGGAACTCCAGCAACGTCTCGACGCAGCGTGCCTTGAAGTCGGCGTCGCCGACCGCGAAGACTTCGTCGAGCAGCAGGATGTCGGGATCGAGGTGCGCGGCGACGGAGAACCCGAGCCGCATCGCCATGCCCGACGAGTACCCCTTCAACGGCAAATCCATGAACTGCTCGAGGCCCGAGTACGCGACGATGCGCGGGTAGATCGCCTCGATCTGCCGGCGGTCGAACCCGTAGATCGACGCCTCGAGGTAGACGTTCTCCCGGCCGGTCAGCTCGGGGTGGAACCCGGCGCCGAGCTCGATGATGGCGACGACCCGCGCGCGCCGCGCCACGAAGAGATGCCCGCGCGTCGGCCGCTGGAGGCCGGCCACCATCTTCAGGAGGGTGCTCTTCCCCGAGCCGTTGCGGCCGACGATGCCGACGACCTCGCCGACGGCGATGCCGAACGAGACGTCGCGTACCGCCCAGAACGGTTCCACGCTGTGCCGCTTCTCCCGGTGGAACACGGACAGGACGCGCACCTTCAACTGCGGTGTGTAGTTGTGCCGCAGCATGAAGAGCTTGGACACGCGGTCGGCGACGATCACGTCCATCAGAGGTGCTCGAGGAGCTCCGTCTCCAGCCGGCGGAACAGGTACACGCCCAGCGCGAGCATCCCGGCCGCGTAGGCGACGGCCAGCCCCCACGATCCCGGATCGGGCCACGTCTGTTCGTAGAAGATGCGCTGGTACGCCACGATGAACGGCGACATCGGGCTCAGGCGGATCAACGTGCGCAATGGCACGGCCGCGCCACCGATCACGGCCACCGCCGGCACCTGGTGAATGGCGTACACGATCGGCGTCGTCCAGAAGCAGAGCGGGAGGATCACGTCGACGAGGTGGCGGACGTCGCGAAAGTGCGTCGTCGCGGCCGAGAGCATCAGCGCCACGCCGAACGTGAACATGGCCTGCAGGATGACGACGGCTGGGAACAGGAGCATCGGCCAGGCCGGAGGGACGCCGAGGATCGTCAGCATGACCGGCACGAACACGAGCACCGTCAGCACGTACTGGGCGAGGTTGAAGCAGACGGTCGCGAGCGGCAGGATCGCACGGGGAAACCGGACCGAGCGAATCAGGCCGCCCGATTCGAGGATGGCGCCGGTCGACATCGTCGCGGAGTTCGCGAAGAACGTCCAGGCGAGCACGCCGAGCAGCACGAAGAACGGGTAGCCCGGCTGCGTGCTGCCGAGGATGTACTTGAAGGCCAGCGTGTAGATGATCACCATCGCGAGCGGGTTCGCGAGCGACCAGGCGAAGCCGAGCACCGAGCCGCGGTACTTGAGCTTCAGATCGCGCATCACGAGGTTCTTGAGCAGCTCGCGATGGGTGACGACCGCGGTGGCTTCCTCGGCCACGGACAACTGCTCGGTCGCGCGGTCGACGAACGCGGAATCCGACGCGAGGCTCGCGGCGATCGACGACATCTCAGGCGTGGACACAGGCGTGACCGGTGGGCGCGTCGCTCGACGCGCACGCCGGGCATTGTATCCGCTCGCCTCCGCCGCGTCGCGCTCCGCGTCGCCGGCCGCGGCGACGGCAGGGCGCACGTGCCTACAACGGGCTCGGCGCCTTCTCCCTCGCCTCTTCGGCGAAGTGACAGGCCGAGACGTGCCCGTCCGCGATCGTGCGCAGCGGCGGCTCGACCCGCGCGCAGATCTCCTGCGCCAGGTAGCAGCGCGGATGGAAGCGGCAGCCCGCCGGCGGATTCGCCGGGCTCGGCACGTCGCCGCTGAGGACGATGCGCCGGCGCCGGCGCGTCGGGTCGGGAATCGGAATCGCCGACAGCAGCGAGACCGTGTACGGGTGTCTCGGGTTCCGGTACAGCTCCTCGCTCGCGGCCAGCTCGATGATCCGGCCGAGGTACATGACCGCGACGCGGTCGCTGATGTGCTCGACGACCGACAGATCGTGCGCGACGAACACGTACGTGAGCTGCATGGAGCGCTGCAGGTCGCGCAGCAGGTTGATGATCTGCGCCTGGATGGAGAGATCGAGCGCCGAGACCGGTTCGTCGGCGACGATGAGCCTCGGCGACACCGCCAGTGCGCGCGCGATGCCGATCCGCTGCCGTTGGCCGCCGGAGAATTCGTGCGGATAGCGGGCGGCGTGGCCCGGCGAGAGGCCCACGAGCGTGAGCAGCTCGTCGACGCGTCCGCGGACCGCGCGCCCCCGCGCGATGCCGTGTGTCGTCAACGCCTCCGAGAGGATGCTGCCGATCGTCAGCCGGGGATTCAGGCTCGAGTACGGGTCCTGGAAGATGATCTGCATCTCGCGGCGGAGCGCCCGCATCGCCCGCCGCGGCAGCCCGACGATCTCGCGCCCGTCGAACTTCACGCTGCCGCCCGTCGGCTCGATCAGCCGCAGAATCGATCGCCCGGTCGTCGTCTTGCCGCAGCCGCTTTCACCCACGAGCCCCAGCACTTCGCCGGCGTCGACCGAGAACGAGACGCCGTCGACGGCCTTCACGTGGCCGACCGTCTTCGAGAAGACGCCCTTCCTGATCGGGAAGTACTTGCGGAGGTCGGTCACGTCGAGGAGCGGCGTCACGGGCGCCCCTCGCTGACGCGCAAGGGGCGCGCGGCGTCGCGGCCGTCCTCGCCCAGCGGATTCAGCGTGCCGGCCGCGATCTCGCCGGCCCGGAAGCAGCGGGCCATGTGACCGGGCTCGATTTCGACGAGCTCGGGCGGATTCAGACAGCGCGACGGGTCGAACACCGGGCAGCGCGGGTGAAAGCGGCAGCCCTGAGGGAACCTCGCGGGATTCGGCACGTTGCCGGGGATCACCCGGAGACGATCCCTCTCGACGCCGAGCGTCGGAATCGATGCCTGCAGGCCGGCCGTGTACGGATGCAGCGGCCGGGCGAAAGCCGACCGCACGTCGGTGTACTCGACGACCTGGCCGGCGTACATCACGGCCACGCGATCGGCCGTCTCCGCGACGACGCCGAGATCGTGCGTGATCAGGATGACGGCCATCCCGAGCTCCTGCTGCAGGCGATCGAGCAGCTCGAGGATCTGTGCCTGAATCGTCACGTCCAGCGCCGTCGTCGGCTCGTCGGCGATGAGAACCGACGGCCGGCAGGCGAGCGCCATCGCGATCATCACGCGCTGGCGCATGCCGCCCGAGAGCTGGTGCGGGTACTCGTCCACGCGCTGAGCGGCCGCCGGGATGCCGACCAGATCGAGCAGCGCGATGGCGCGCTCGCGGGCGCGCCGGCGATCTAGCCGCTCGTGCAGCACCAGAGTCTCGGCGATCTGATCGCCGCAGGTGAACACCGGGTTGAGCGACGTCATCGGCTCCTGGAAGATCATCGAGATCTCCTTGCCGCGGATGGCGCGCATCTCCGTCGCCTGAAGGCCGAGGAGATCGCGTCCGCGAAACAGGATCCGGCCGCCGACGATCCGGCCAGGCGGCTCGGGAACGAGCCGAAGGATCGAGAGCGCCGTCACGCTCTTCCCGCTGCCGGACTCGCCGACGACGGCCAGCGTCTCGCCGGCGTGGACCGCGTACGACACCCCGTCCACCGCGCGCACCACGGCATCGTCCGTGTAGAACCAGGTCTTGAGCTCCTCGAGGCGGAGCAGCGGCTCGTTCGGTCGATCGCTCATGACGTGCCGCCGTTCACGACTTGCCGCCCGTGACCCGGCGTGGATCGAGCGCGTCGCGCAGGCCGTCGCCGAGGAAGTTGAACGCCATGACGGTCAGGAAGATCGCCGCACCAGGGACGTAGAGCAGCCAGGGGAACGACGTCAGCGCGCGCAGGCTCCGGGCCTGGTTCAGCATGTTGCCCCAGGACGCGGCCGGTTCCTGCACGCCGACCCCGAGAAACGACAGCACCACCTCGCCCAGGATGTAGCCCGGCACCGACACGGTGGCGGCGACGATGACGAAGGACCAGGTGTTCGGAAGTATGTGCCGCGCGATGATCCGGAAACGGCTGACGCCGAGCGCCTCGGCCGCGGTGACGAACTCGTTGCGCCTGATGGAGAGCACCAGGCCGCGGATGATGCGGGCGAGGCCGGCCCATCCGATGAACGACAGGATCGCGACAATGCCCAAGTACACCTGCTGGCTGGGGAGGTCGATCGGAAACACGGCGCGCAGCGCGATGATGAGGTAGAGCGACGGGATGCTGAGCAGGAGCTCGCTCAGCCTCATGATGATCGTATCGATCCAGCCGCCGAAGTAGCCGGCGATGCCGCCGAGCAGCAGGCCGATCGTGAAGGAGATCGCGATGCCGACCAGGCCGACGGTGAGCGAGATGCGCGCGCCGTAGAGCAGGCGCGAGAACTGGTCGCGGCCGAACGAATCGGTGCCGAGCAGGTACACGCGCGCCGGGCCGTCGACGCCGAACAGCCGACGGCTCGCCGTCAGGCCGAGCAGGCGGTACGGCTCGCCGCGGACGAAGAACCGGATCGGCTGCTCGGCGCCCGGAACCTCCTCGTATCGGAACGTGCGCGCGTCGGCGAGGCGCGTCTGGTGTACCAGCGGACGCCAGATGAAGTGGCCGTCGTGGGTGACCCAGTGCGGCGGCTGCGGCGGGTGGAAGAACCGATCGCGATCCATCAGCTCGGGCGGATACGGCGCGATGAACGGGGCAACGGTGGCCAGCCCGTAGAACACGAGCAGCAGCACGCCGCCGGCGATGGCGAGCGGACTGCGCTTGAACTGGCGCCAGAAGATCCGCGCCGGCGATTGCGGCGGCAGCGCCGGAGCGGCTTCGGCTCGCGGAACGGCGGGATCCGCCGGCGGCACGGGAGCGGCGACGGGCGCCATGTCAGTCGTAGCTGATGCGCGGGTCGGCGATCGCGAGCAGCAGATCGGCGACGAGGTTGCCGAGGATCAGCACGACGGAGGCCATGAGCACCGAGCCCATGACGAGGTACTGGTCCTGCGAGAGGATCGCGTCGAGCGTCAGCCGGCCCAAGCCGGGCCAGGAGAAGATGATCTCGGCGATGAACGAGCCCGAGACGAGGGCGCCGAGCGTGTAGCCGAAGAGCGTGATCATCGGGTTGAGCGCGTTGCGCAGCGCGTGTTTGAACACCACCACGCGCTCGTCGAGGCCTTTCGCGCGCGCGGTCGTCACGAAGTCGAGGCGCAGCACGTCGAGCAGGCTCGCGCGCATCTGCCGCATGCGGCTCGCGAGCGGCACGAGCCCGACCGCGAGCGCCGGCAGCGCGAGATGCCAGAGCAGATCGAGCGCCTGACCCAGCGGCGTCAGGTCGTCGTAGTCGATCGATCGCATGCCGCCGACCGGAAACCAGCCCGTGCGCGCCGCGAGCATCAGCAGCAACAGGCCGGACAGGATCTCCGGGATCGACAGCCACACGAACGCGAACACCGACAGGAGCTTGTCCACCCACGAGTGCTGGCGCACGGCGGCGATCACGCCGAGCGGCACCGCGAGCGCCCAGGTGACGATTGCGGACGCCGCGGCCAGCATCAGCGTGTTGCCGAGCCCTTCGCTGATGACCGTGAAGACCGGCTGATGCCGCGAGAACGACTCGCCGAAGTCGAAGTCGAGCAGCAGGTTGCGGAGGTAGAGGCCGTACTGCACGTACCACGGCTGGTCGAGGCCGAACCGCCGGCGCATCGCCTCGATCGTCTCGGCCGAGATGGCCGGGTTCTCGGCCATCGTGTTCAGGAAGTCCCCCGGCGCGAGGTACAGCAGCAGGAAGCTCAGGAACGAGATGCCGAGGAGCAGCGGGATGGTCTGGAGCACCCGCCGCAGAACGTACGTCCGCATGCGCCGGCGCGAGCGATCAGGACCGCGGCTTCGCGAAGACGCGGTCGATGTTCCACAGCAGCCGGTGCGGGATCGGCGAGGGCTGCGTGTTCCCGAACCGGTTGCTCAACGGCAGCTTGATCTTCTGCGTCGGGAGCCAGAGGATCCATGCCTGCTCGTTGACCGTCTGCTCGACTTCCTTCCAGGCGGCCTGCCGCTTCGGCATGTCGGGCGTGCCGACGATGACGTCCATCAACTGGTCGATGCGGGCTTCCTGCGGCGTCTCCGGTTTCGGCTGGGCCATGTTCCAGTAGTGCGTGCGGCCGCTGGAGCGCCAGACGTTCTGGCCCATGCCCGGATCCGGCGGCACGCCGGTCTGCAACCCCAGCAGCGCCGCCTCGTACTGGAAGTCGTCGCGCAGGTTCGTGACGAGCGTGTTGAAGTCGATCGGCGTGAGGGTGACCCTGATCCCGACCTTCGCGAGGTCGTCGCGGATGAAGTTGGCCATCGAGACGCGCAGCCGGTTCTCGCTGTTCGTCTTGAGCGTGAAGGCGATCGGGTGGCCGGCCTTGTCCTCGAGGACGCCGTCGCCGTTGCGATCGGCGAACCCCAGGCTGGCCAAGAGCTTCTTCGACTCCGCGGGATTGTAGTCGTACTTCAGGACGTCCTCGGAGTACCACTGCTTGCTGCCGGCCGTCTGCTGCGACCAGTTCTTGACGGCTTCGCCGAAGAACACGCTGGGGATCATCGCGTCGCGATCCACGGCCATCGAGACGGCCTTGCGGAACGCCGCGCTGTTGAACCACGCGTACTTCGCGGGATCGACCACGGGATCGCCGACGCGCTTGCCGGCGGCCGGCTTGCGCACCTTGTTGAGGTTGAACCAGAAGAAGTTGGTGCTGAGCGCCGGCCCCGTGTCGTGGAGGGTGAAGTTGCCGGACTGCTGGTTCTGCTCGTACCAGACGTAGTTCTCCGGCTTGACGCTGTCCAGGCCGTCGAGCTCGCCCGCCCGGAACTTCAGGTCCGCCGCGTCGAGGTCGGGGACGACCACGAAGACGACCTCGTCCAGATAGGGCAGACGGTGGCGCTGCTCGTCGACGCCGAACCAGTACGGATTCCGCCCGAGCACGGTCTTCTCGCCCGCGACCTGCTGCTGCAGGCGGAACGGCCCGCTCGTGACGATCTGATCCGGCGGCGTGCTCACGCTGTAGGCTGACGCGAAATCGCCGTTCTTGAAGGCCGGCTCGAGCACGTGCTTCGGCATGATCGGCACCGAGCTGGCCAGCGACACCAGCATGGCGTTCGGCTGCGGCGTCTCGATGACGATGGTGTAGTCGTCGGGCGCCGTGATCTCGAAGCGCTGCCCGTTCATCACCAGCAGATCCTGCACCGACGGATGGAGCGTGGCGTCGTAGGCCACCTGGAAGTTGAACAGCACGTCGGCCGCCGTGATCGGCCGGCCGTCCGAGAACTTGGCACCCTTGCGCAGATGGAACGTCCAGGTGAGCCCGTCCTGGCTGACCTCCCACGACTTCGCGAGGCCCGGCACGGCTTCCTGCGTGCCGTTGTCGAACCCGGTGAGCCGATGAACATCAGGCCCGTGATGTCGGTGGACGAGGTCTCGTTGGCCATCAGCACGTTGAACGTCTTGGGCCCCGAGATCGTGCCGATGACGAACCGCCCGCCGTACGTGCCGACCTCGGGCACGTCGACGACCCACGGTTCCTCGGGCAGCGGGTGCTGGTCCACGAAGGTGGCCGCCTGCCGGCGCTCGCCGCGGCAGGCGGCGAGGCTCAGGAGAACGAGGATCGCGGCCGCGCTCCGCAGCGCACGCGTACGTGTCGGCGTGTCCATCATGCTGGTGGTCTCCGTCTGCTCATGGAGTTTAGTCAGGGCAAAGGGCAGAGGGCAAAGGGCAAAGGTAGAGGGGAAAGGGAAAAGGGAAGAGGAAGGGAAAAGGGAGAAAGGGAAAGGGAAGAGGAGGAAGGGAACCGGGACGGGACCGAACGGCTCGAGGGCCATGGGCGAACTTGCGTGTGCCCATGGCCTGGAGCCATGGACGGGCTATCGTCCTGACGGTCCGCCGGCCGGCGCCGGCTGCTGCACGGGTGCGTTCTGCGCGGGCGACTGCGGCGCGTTCGGCGCGGGTGTGGCGGGCGCCGCCGGCGTACCCTGTGCCGGTGTCTGGCTCGCGCCGCCGGCGGGCGGCGTCGCGGGCGGAGTCGACGGCAGCGTGGGCATCGGCAGCGCTGGGGCGGCCTGCTGCGCCGGGCCGCCGACGCCGCTCACCACCGATCCGCCGCCGCTGCGTCCCATCAACGTGAGCGCGAAGGCGCCCACCAAGAACAGCGATCCAAGGATCGTCGTCGCGCGCGTCAACACCGTGGCGCCCGCCCGGGCCCCGAAGGCGGTCTGGCTGCTCGCGCCGCCGAACGCCGCGGCGATGTCGCCGCCCTTCCCCTGCTGCAGCAGGATCACGACCAGCAGCAGCAACGACACCAGGACGTAGATGGCGACGACGAGGTAGTAGAGCATAGACGAATCAGTATACAGGCGCTTCGCATGGACGGCCGGGGACGTCAGCTCGTCACCGAACGGCATCCGCGGGCCTGGCGCCCGGGCGGGCGCCTACACAGCGGGCGCCCACGCACACGGTCGCCCGGGCGGGCCGGGCACCTACGCAGCCGGCGCCTCAGTGCGTCGCCGCGCGATGCCCGTCCCGGCCGTTCTGCACGATCTTGAAGAAGCTCGCGACCTCGAGGCTGGCGCCGCCGACCAGGGCGCCGTCGACGTCGGGGAGCGCCATCAGCTCCTTCACGTTGTCGGGCTTGACCGACCCGCCGTACAGCACGCGGCAGGCGGCCGCCGCGTCGGGGCTGAACCACTCGCGCAGCCGGCCGCGGACGTAGCGGTGCGCCTCGTCGGCTTCGGCCGGCGTGGCGTTCTTGCCGGTGCCGATGGCCCAGACCGGCTCGTAGGCGATGACGAGCCCGGCGAGCTCGGCCGGCGTGCAGCCGGCCAGCCCATCCTTGATCTGCCGGTCGAGGACCGCCGGCATCTGGCCAGCCTCGCGCTCTTCGAGCGTCTCGCCGATGCAGACGATAGGGATGAGCTCGGCCTCGAGCGCCGCGCGGAGCTTCCGGTTGACCCAGGCGTCCGTGTCGCCGAACATCCGGCGCCGCTCCGAGTGGCCGATGATGACGTAGCCGGCGCCGGCGTCCTTGATCATCGCCGCGCTCACCTCGCCGGTGAACGCGCCCTGCTTCTCGAAGTGCAGGTTCTGCGCGGCGATGCCGATCGACGTATTGCGCGCGGCCTCGACCGCCGTGGCGATCGACGTGAGCGGCGGCGCGACGACGATCTCGACGCCGTCGACGTGTTTGACGAGCGCGCTGAACTCCCGCAGGTAGGCGAGCGTCTCGCGGTTGGTCTTGAACATCTTCCAGTTGGCAGCCAGAACGGGAACACGCATCGTGGGGAGCCTGCCTTTCGGTACTGAAGCCGCGGGACTTTCAGCCCCGCAGGGCGCGCGGCGGGCTGAAGCCCGCCGCCTACTGCGGTTGCGGCCGCCTACTTCGGGTGCTCGGTGCGCGGGCGGGCCGACGCCCGCCCGCCACAGTCGCCGCTCATCCGAGCGCTTCGACGCCCGGCAGTTGCTGGCCGCCGAGGAACTCGAGCGAGGCGCCGCCGCCGGTCGAGATGTGCGTCATCTTGTCCGCGACGCCGGCCTGCGTCACCGCCGCGACCGAGTCGCCGCCGCCGATGATCGTCGTGCCGTGGACGTTGGCGACCGCCTTGGCGACGCCGATCGTCCCGTTGGCGAACGCCGGAATCTCGAACACGCCCATCGGCCCGTTCCAGACGACCGTCTTCGCCCGGCCGATGACGTCAGCGTAGCGCGCCACCGTCTCCGGGCCGATGTCGAGCCCCATGCGGTCGCCGATCGCCGGATCGCCCACGGCGAGCGTGGCCGCCGGCGCGCCCGCCTCGAGCTTCGGCGCGACCACGTGATCGACCGGCAGCTCGACCGTGATGCCGTGCGCGGCCGCGCGCGCGGTCAGCGTCCTCGCCGTGTCGATCAAGTTCTCCTCGACGAGCGACTTGCCGACCGGCTGGCCGGCCGCCTTCAGGAACGTGTAGGCCATCGCGCCGCCGATGACGAGCGCGTCGACCTTCGTGAGCAGGTTCTCGATCACCTCGAGCTTGTCCGACACCTTCGCGCCGCCGAGGATCGCGACGAACGGACGCTCGGGATCGTGGAGCGCCCGCCCGAGATACTCGACTTCGGCGGCCATCAGGAACCCGGCGGCCGATGTCGTCACGTGGTGCACGATCCCTTCGGTCGAGGCGTGCGCGCGGTGCGCCGACCCGAACGCGTCGTTGACGTACACGTCCGCCAGATCCGCGAGCGCCTTCGCGAACGCCGGGTCGTTCGCTTCTTCCTCGGCGTGGAAGCGCAGGTTCTCCAGCACGATCACGCCGCCCGGATGCGCCGCGATCGTCTCGGCCGCCGCCGGCCCGATGCAGTCGGGCGCGAAGGCCACCGGCCGCTCGAGGAGCGTGCCGAGGTGCTCGGCGACCGGTTTCAGGCTGAACTCGGGCTTCGGTTTGCCCTTCGGCCGGCCCAGGTGCGAGGCGAGAATCACGGTCGCCCCCTGCCCGAGCGCGTAGGTGATCGTCGGCAGCGCGGCGCGGATCCGCGTGTCGTCGGTGATGCGCCCGTGCTCGATGGGGACGTTGAAGTCGACCCGGACGAACACACGGCGCCCCTCGAGCGCGAGGTCGCGAATCGTGCGCATGGCCTAGAGCCCTTTCTTCGCCATGTAGAGCAGCAGGTCCACGCAGCGGCTCGAGTAGCCCCACTCGTTGTCGTACCAGGCGAGCACCTTCACGAAGTCGCCGTCCATGACCTTCGTGTAGGGCGCGTCGACGATCGACGAGTGCGGGTTGCCACGGAAGTCGATCGACACGAGCGGCGCGGTGACGTACTCGAGGATCCCCTTCAGCGGGCCGTCGGCCGCCGCCTTGAACCTGGCGTTCACCTCCTCGGCCGTGGTCTTGGTCTTCACCTCGACCGCGAGGTCGACGACCGAGACGTTCGGCGTCGGCACGCGCAGCGCGATGCCGTCGAGCTTGCCCTTGAGCTGCGGCAGCACTTCTCCCACCGCGGCCGCGGCGCCCGTCGTCGTCGGGATGATCGAGAGGGCCGCCGCGCGGGCGCGCCGCAGATCCTTGTGCGGCAGATCGAGCAACTGCTGGTCGTTGGTGTAGGCGTGGCAGGTCGTCATCCAGCCGCGCACGATGCCGAACCCCTCGTCGAGCACCTTGGCGAACGGCGCGAGGCAGTTCGTCGTGCACGACGCGTTCGAGATCACGTGATGCTTCGCCGGGTCGTAAGTCTCGTGGTTGACGCCCATGACGAACGTCGCGTCCGGCTTCTTGGCCGGCGCGGTGATGATGACGCGCTTGGCGCCGGCGGCCAGGTGCTTGCTCGCGCTGTCGCGATCCGTGAAGCGGCCCGTCCCCTCGAACACGACCTCGACGCCGAGGTCCTTCCACGGCAGTTGCGCCGGATCCTTCTGCGCCAGCACCTGGAACCGGTCCTGGTCGACCGTGATCGTGTCGCCGCTCGCCGTGATGTCGGCCTTCAGGTTGCCGAGGATCGAGTCGTACTTGAGCAGGTGGGCGAGAGTCGCGGCGTCGGTGAGGTCGTTGACCGCGACGATGTCGATCTGCTTGTGGGCCATCGCCGCGCGCATGATGTTCCGACCGATCCGGCCGAACCCGTTGATGCCTACCTTGATTGCCATGCTGAGCCACTCCTCTCGAATCGGGAAAACCAACCCACGAAATCGCTGATTCTATCAAGTATCATCGTCACGCCGTGCACGCGCTCTACACCGCCCTGATCCTGCTCCTCGCGGCCGGCCTGTCGCCCTGGTTCGTCTACCAGGCCCTGCGCTACCGGAAGTACATCGGGAGCCTCACGCAGCGCATGGGCCGGCTGCCGGTCGGGTTCAACCTCGACGGCGACGACTCGATCTGGATCCATGCCGTGTCGGTGGGCGAGGCGCTCGCCGCCCGCGCCCTCATCAGCGACCTCAGGGAGCGGTACCCCAAGTATCGCCTGTACCTCTCGACGACGACGCTCACGGGGCATCAGGTGGCGCGCACGCGGCTGCAGGGGCTCGACGGCGTCTTCTTCTTCCCGTTCGACCTGCCGCTCTTCGTCAACCGCACGCTCGCGCTCGTGCGCCCGCGCCTCTTCATCATGATGGAGACGGAGATCTGGCCCAACCTCCTGCGGGCGTGCCGGAAGAAGGGCGTCAAGACGATGCTCGTGAACGGCCGGATCTCGTCGCGGTCGTACCCGCGGTACCGCGTCGCGCGGGTGTTCTTCAGGCGCGTGCTGCTCGACGTCGATCGGCTCTGCATGCAGAGCGACGAGTCGGCTCGGCGGATCGTGGACATCGGCGCCGACCCTGCGCGCGTGCTCGTCACCGGCAGCCTCAAGTTCGACTCGCTCGAGGCGCCGGCCCTGGCGGCCGGGCGCGGCGCCGGCCGGGTCCTCCGCTTCTTCCGCGTGCCCGCCAGCCGGCCGGTGCTCATCGCGGCCAGCACCCTCAAGGGTGAGGAAGGGCCCGTGCTCGACGCCTTCGCCGCGATCCGCCGTGCGCAGCCGAATGCGCTGGCGATCATCGCGCCGCGGAAGCTCGAACGCGTCGCCGACGTCGAGGCGCTCGCCCGCGCCGAAGGCCTGCGCGTCGTCCGGCGGACCGCGCTGCCGATCGACAGCGAGCCGCGCGCCGACGTCGTGATCCTCGACACGATGGGCGAGCTGGCGCACCTGTTCCAAATCGCGACGGTGGTCTTCGTCGGCGGCAGCCTCGTCGCCAAGGGCGGACACAACATCCTCGAACCCGCCGTGTGCGGCCGCCCGATCGTCTTCGGTCCGCACATGCAGAACTTCGCGGAGATCGCCGACACGTTCCTGCGCAATCAGGCGGCCATTCAGGTCCATGGCGACGCCGAGCTGGTCGACGTCCTGCTGCGGCTGGCCGGCGACCCCGTCGAGCGCGCCAGGCTCGGTGCGGCCGCCCGGGCGCTCGTCGAAGCGAACCGCGGCGCGAACGCGCGCACGCTCGACGTCATCGCCGAGCTGCTGCCGCTACCCGGCCGCCGGGGCGTGGTGCGGCCGTTCACACGCAGGTGACGTACCCGGATCGCCCGCCGGATTCCGGCGCCCGTTCCCTCGGCACCCCGCGCCACTCGGCCCGTCCCGTCGTGTCGATCGGCAACATCGCGATGGGCGGGCGCGGCAAGACGCCGACGGTGGCGCACGTGGCCCGACTGCTCGTCGAGGCCGGCGAACGGCCGTCCATCCTCAGCCGCGGCTACGCGCGCGCGCAGCCGCAGGAGGGCGCGGTCGTCGTGAGCGACGGCCGGCACCTGCTGGCCGACGTCGCGCGGAGCGGCGACGAGCCGTTGATGCTCGCGCGCGAGCTGCCGGGCGTCGCGGTCGTCGTCTGCGACGTGCGCGCGATCGCGGCGGCGCTCTCGGCCGACGTGCTCGGCGCCACCGTCCATCTGCTCGACGACGGATTCCAGCACCGGGCCATCGCGCGCGATGCCGACATCGTCATCGTCACGCCCGCGGATCTCGACGGCCGGCGAGTGCCGTTCGGCCGGTTGCGATCGGCCGTCTCCTCGCTCGCCCGCGCCGACGCCGTCGTCGTCGACGCGGCTGCCGCCGACCCGGTCATGGCTCGCGTTCGAGCGCTCGCGCCATCCGCCGCGCTGTTCGCCCTGCACCGTCAGATCGGCGCTCCGGCGCCGCTCGAGCCGGCGCGAGCGGACGCCTTCACCGCGCCTGGCCCCATCGTGGCGCTGGCCGGCATCGCTCAGCCCGACCGATTCATGCACATGCTGAGGCAGGCCGGGTGGGACGTCGCCGAGACGATGGCCGTCGGCGACCACCATCGGTACGACGTCCGCGACCTCGCTCGGCTCACTCGCCTGGTCGAGCGCGCGGGGGCGGCTGGCGTGCTGACGACCACCAAGGACCTCATCCGGCTGCTGCCGCTTCGGCCCCTGCCGATCCCAATCGCGGCGGTGCCGCTCAGCGTGACGATCGAGCCGGCGGAGGCGTTTCGCGCCTGGCTCTTCGCGCGCATCGCGAGTGCGCGGGCGTGACGCTGACCGACGTGCGTCACCGCGCCGAGTACGTGCTCGTCCAGGTCGTGCGGGCGATCGCGGGGTGGTTGCCGGTGTCCGGCGCCCGCGCGCTCGGCACGGCCGTCGGGTGGACGGCGTACGTCGTGGATCGGCCGCACCGCCGGCTGGCCGCGCAGCAGTTGCAGGCGGCCTTTCCGGTGCGGCCGCCGCGCGAGTGCCGGCGCATCGCGCGACAGACCTTCGTGCACTTCGGACGTCTGCTGATCGAAGTGCTCCAGGCGAGCACGCTGCCACCCGCCGCGCTGCTCGAGCGCACGGAGTTCGTGGGCGACGACCACATCCGCGCGGCGCTCGCGCGCGGCAAGGGCGTCATCATGTTCGTGGGGCATTTCGGCTGCTGGGAGATGCAGGGCATCGTGCACCCGCTCCGGCTCCCGCGCATGGCGGTGCTGGCCCGTCCACTCGACAACCCCTATCTCGACGCGCTCCTCGAGCGGATCCGATGTTCGACCGGCAACCGCATCATCCACCGCCAGGGCGCCGTGCGGAAGGTTCTTCGGGCGCTCGCGGCGAACGAGGTGGTCGGCATCCCGATCGACCAGCACATCCAGGACGCCAACGCCGTCATCGTCGAGTTCTTCAACCGGCCGGCGGCGACGACGTCGGCGCTCGCTACGCTCGCGCTGCGCACCGGCGCGCCGATCGTGCCGGCGTTCGCCCTGCCGCTCCCTGGCGGACGCTACCGGTTGATCTACGAGCCGCCCATCGAGCCGCCGGCCGCCGGTGCCGACGATCCGGTGCGGGAGCTCACCCAGCGCTGCAGCGACGTGCTCGAGATGTACGTGCGGAAGTACCCGCACCTGTGGCTCTGGATGCACCGGCGTTGGCGGCCGGAAGGGGAAGCGCCAGACGCTCGTGCCGAGCACGGGTCGTCGCCGGTCGACGAGTCGAGCTGAGGCTGCGCGCGCGGCGGGCCCCGCCGGGTTCGCGCTTTCGCAGGAGCGTGTCCGCTCCGCCGGGTCATCCGTCGATCGCGGAAGCCACTGGAACTCATCGTCGCGCCCTGGACGGCCGCCGAGGCGCCCGCCGAGGACGGCGGCGCGACCTCGAACGGCGCCCTTGTCGTCGATTGTCAATTCAATTCGTGATTTGAAGATCGTAGATTGTCCCTGCCGTGTCCGAATCGATTCAGCGCCTCGTCGTCCGTCCGCCCAACTGGCTGGGCGATGCCGTGCTGGCGCTGCCGGCGCTCGGCGCGGTGCGGCGGCATTTCGCTTCGGCGCACCTGACGATCGCGGCGACGCCGTCGGTGGCGGCGCTGTTCCGCGAAGACACCAACGCGGCACCCGATCGGGTCGTCGAGCTGCCGGCGGGCACGCGGGACGCGGTCGCGGTCCTGGAGGGGGAGGGATTCGAGCTGGGGCTGCTGTTCCCGAACTCGTTCCGGTCGGCATGGCAGCTCTTCCGCGCGCGCATTCCTCAGCGATGGGGGTACGCCAGGTCGTGGCGCCGGCTCCTGCTCACGCACCGCAGCGCGCCGGCACGGCGTGAGGGCGTGACGCACCAGAGCGACTACTATCGCGACCTCGTGCGCGGGCTCGGCATCGAGTGTGCGCCCTCGGAAGCGCCGCGCGTCGAGGCGCGGCTTCCGAGCATCGCGCGCGCCGACGCGCTGCTCGCGCAGATGAAGGTCGCGCCCGAGGCGCGCTTCGTCGGGTTCGCGCCCGGCGCCGCCTACGGCCAGGCCAAGCAGTGGCCGCCCGACCGGGTCGCGGCGGTCATCGCGGCGCTCGTCCGCCAGGCGCGCGTGACGCCCGTGCTCGTCGGCGCGTCGCACGATCGCGATGCGGCCCTTGCGGTAGAATCCTGGCTCCGCGCGCACGCGGCCGACGTCGTGCCGGCGGTGGTGAATCTCACCGGCCGCACGAGCCTCGGCGCTCTGGCCGGCGTCGTGCAGCGCATGTCGGCGTTCGTGTCCAACGACTCTGGCGCGATGCATCTGGCGGCCGCGATCGGCCTGCCGGTGGTCGCGATTTTCGGACCGACGGATGAGCGGGCCACGAGTCCGATTGGAGACCACGACGTGATCACCGAGCCGGTGTTCTGCCGCCCCTGCCACCTGCGCGATTGCCCCATCGATCACCGGTGCATGAAGCGGATCGACGTCGACGTCGTCTACCGGGCGGTCGTCGCGCGCCTCGCCGCGGCGGGTCGCTGATCGCATGCGGCGCGCGGTGTTCCTCGATCGCGACGGTACGATGCTCCGCGACGTCGGCTATCTCAGCCGGCACGAGGAGGTGCACTGGTTCTCGTGGAGCATCGACGCCATTCGGCTGCTCAACCGCGCCGGCTTCCTCGTCTGCGTGACGACGAACCAGGGCGGCATCGGCTTGAAGCTGTACGCCGAGTCGTTCGTCCATGAGGTCCACGCGCGGCTCGCGCAGGACCTCGAGGCGGGCGGCGCGCACGTGGACGGCTGGTTCCACTGCCCGCACCATCCGGCCGCGCTCCTGCCGGCGCTGCGCCTCGACTGCGACTGCCGCAAGCCGAGGCCCGGCATGATTCGGCAGGCGGCCGAACGGCTGGACATCGACGTCGCGCGGTCGTTCGTGATCGGCGACAAGCAGTCCGACGTCGGATTGGCCGTGAGCGCTGGCGCCACCGGCATCCTCGTGCGGACCGGCGCCGGCGACAGCGTCGCGCGCGCGCACGGTGGCGTCGTGCCGGGGGCCGCCTGCATCGCCGCGGATCTGATGGAGGCCACCTCGTGGGTGCTGCTCAGACGATGAGGACGCCGCGGCCTCGCGACACGGCCAGCGGTCGCACCGCCGGCGCGTCGGGCGTTCGAGAGCTCATCCGGCGGTTCTCGCGCGTGCGCATGCTCGTCGCCGGCGATCTCATCGCCGACGAGTTCATCTACGGCAAGATCGACCGCGTCTCCCGCGAGGCGCCGGTGCTGATCCTGAGCTACGACTCGACCGAGATCGTGCCGGGGGGCGCCGGCAATGCGGCCAACAACGCCGCCGCGCTCGGCGCCGGCGTCGATCTCGTCGGCCTCGTCGGCCGCGATGACGCCGGCGCACGGCTGCTGGCCGCGCTGCCGGCCCGCGTGAACACGGCGGGCGTCGCGCGCGCGGCCCGGTACAGCACGCCCGTGAAGACGCGGATTCTCGCCGGCGGCGTCCATTCCGCCAAGCAGCAGGTCGTGCGCATCGATCGCGCGCCGGCGCCGGTGACCGGCGCGCTCGGCGCGCGCGTCGAACGCGCGCTCGCCCGTGCGATCGCGCGGGCCGACGTCGTCGTCCTCTCCGACTACGGCAGCGGTCTCGTCACGCCGCAGCGCTGGCGGCGCGCGCTCGCCGCGGCGCGCCGGCCGGCGCCGCTCGTGCTCGTGGACTCGCGCTACGACCTGGCCGGTTTCCACGGCATGACCGCCTGCACGCCGAACGAGCCCGAGGTCGAAGCGCTGCTCGGCACGACCCTCGACGACGATCGGCAGGCGCTCGAGCGCGCCGGCCGAACGCTGCTCGATCGGCTGCGGTGCCGCGCCGTGCTGATCACGCGCGGCAGCCGGGGCATGGCACTCTTCGAGCCCGGCAGGCCGACGGACCACATTCCGATCGCCGGCTCCGATCAGGTCACCGACGTCACGGGAGCCGGCGACACGGTGATCGTCGTGTTCGCGCTCTCGCTCGCCGCCGGGGCGTCGTTCGCCGAGGCGGCGCGGATCGCGAACCATGCCGGCGGCCTGGTCGTCATGAAACGCGGCACCGCAACGGTCGGCGCCGAGGAGTTGATTGCCGCGTGCGAGGCCGGTGAGCCCGGCGCGCCGGCGGCACGCTGAGCCATGGGGCGGGTCGTGACCGACGAGGATCTCGTCGCGCTGGTCGAAGCGGACCGCCGTGCGGGGCGCACGATCGCGTTTGCGAACGGCTGCTTCGACGTCCTGCACGTCGGGCACGTCCGGTACCTCGAAGGCGCGCGGCGGGAAGCCGATCGGCTCGTCGTCGCCGTCAACGACGACGCGTCGGTGCGCGGGCTGAAGGGCGAGGGGCGGCCCATCGTGCCGGCCGCCGCGCGCGCCGAGATCGTCGCGGCGCTCCGCGCCGTCGACTACGTCGTGACCTTCCCCGAGGCGACCGTCGAACGGCTGCTGCGGGCGCTGCGGCCCGACGTCCACTGCAAGGGGACCGACTACCGCACCGACACCGTGCCGGAACGGGACGTCGTCCGCAGCTACGGCGGCCGCATCGCCATCGTCGGCGATCCGAAGGATCACTCGACGCGCGACCTCTTCGCGAGGATCGACGCGGCCGGCGCGGCGGATTCGCCTGCGCCGGGGGCCGAGCCGCCGAACGATCGATGAGGATCCTGGTCGTCCGCCTCGGCTCGCTGGGCGACCTCGTCCACACTCTGCCGGCGGTCGACGCGATCCGCCGGGCGCACCCCTCGGCGGAGGTCGACTGGCTCGTCGACGCGCCGCACGTCGAGTTCTTGGAGCTCGTGCCGATCCTGACGCAGGTCGTCGCGCTTGCTGGCCGGAACGTTCTCGCCTGGCTCGACGTCCGGCGGCGCCTCCGCGCTCGCCGCTACGACGTCGCGCTCGATTTCCAGGGTCTCGTCAAGTCCGCCGCGCTCGCCAGGCTGTCCGGCGCAACGCGCGTCGTCGGCTTCGACCGCCCGGCGCTGCGCGAGCGCGCGGCCGCGCCGTTCTACTCCGAGCGCATGCCGATCGAGGAAGGCCGCCACGTCATCGACAAGAACCTGCTGCTCGCGACAGCCGTGGGCGCGGTTGCCGGCGAGCCGCGCTTTCCGCTGGCCGACGTCGCGTCAGAGGCGCTGGATCAGGTTCGCGCGCGCACGCCGCGATTCGCCCTCGTGAATCCCGGCGCCGCGTGGCCGAACAAGCGGTGGCCGCCCGATCGCTTCGGCCACGTCGCGCGGTGGCTGCTCGACGCGCATCGGCTGCCGTCGATCGTGCTCTGGGGCCCGGGTGAGGCGCCGCTCGCTCAGCAGGTCGTGTCGGCGTCCGACGGAGCCGCCACCCTGGCGCCGCCCACGCGCGTGGCCGATCTCGTCGCGGTGTCGCGGGCGGCCGCGCTCATGCTGTCGGGCGACACCGGGCCGACGCACGTCGCCGCCGCCGTCGGCACGCCGGTCGTCGCGCTCTTCGGCCCGACGACGCCGCGGCGCAACGGGCCCTGGCACGTCGACGACGTCAGCGTCTCGCGGTACGATGACTGCGCGTGCCACTACGAGCGCCGCTGCCGGCGCGGCGCCGAGCGGTGGTGCCTCGGCGGGATCACCGAGGCCGACGTGCGCGCGGCCATCGACACGCGTCTCGCTCGAGTGGCGGCCGCGCCCCTGCCCTGATGCTCACCCGCCTCGCCCGACTTCGCGTTCCGTTGGGCTTCCTTGCCGCCGCCGTCGCGTTCGGGCTCGCCCGACCGTCATGGCGATCCTGGGCCGCCGGGCTTGCGGTCGCCGTCGTGGGCGAGGGGCTCAGGCTCTGGGCCGCGGGGCACATCGAGAAGGGGAAAGAGATCACGCGTTCGGGCCCCTACCGGCTGGTTCGCCATCCGCTGTACGTCGGCTCGAGCGTGCTGGGCACCGGGTTCGCGATCGCCGCGCAGAGCCTCGTCGTGTCGGTGCTCGTCGTGCTGTACCTCGGCATCACGCTCACGGCTGCCGTGCGGGTGGAGGAAGCGTCGCTCGACGAGAAGTTCGACGGCGCGTACAGCGATTACCGGGCGGGCGCGATCGGCGGGGTCGATCGTCCGTTCAGTTGGCGGCGCGTGGCCGTGAATCGGGAGTACCGCGCCGTGCTCGGTCTGGCGGCGGCGTTCGTCGTGCTGGTGCTGCGGATCGGGCGCTAGGCCGAGGCCGTCCGCCAGACGTCACGGCTTGGGCACGAGATCCGGATGTTTCGATCGGAACTCGGCGGTGGCACGGACCGCCTCCCGCATGGTGTCGATCGCGCCGGCCTTCGACGTGCCGGTGCTGCGCGCGGCGGCGAAGGCGCGCACGAAGTCCGCGACGGCTCGGCCATCGACGCGCCCGCCGGCGCACAGGCCTCCGGCGCGGCCCAGTCCTTCGGTCGGTTCCTCGAACATCGTGTCGAGCGCCTGCAGCGCCGCGACGGTCTCGTCCACCGCGGCGCCCGCCCAGACCGCGTGCAGCGATGCGATGCCGCGGGCTCGCTCGTCGCGGAGCGCCTGCAGCTCCCCGCGCGCCTGACGAATCGCGCGCGCCTCGACGATGGCCACGATCGCCAGCACGAAGGCGATCAGCGCGAGCGAGCGAATCCCCCAGGCCCAGTGCCGGTCAGACATCGCGACCTCCCTCCCGAGCGCCGATCTCGACCGTATAGCTCGACGCGCCGATCCGGCCGTCGGGCGTCTCGAACCAGAGGATCATCCGGTAGCGGCCAGGCCGCGCGTACTGGTGCTCGATCGTCCGCCGGCCGTTCACGCCCTGCCAGCCGGTTGCCTCGCCGTCGCCGTACTCCACCCGCGCGCGAAGGAAGGCCGGTTCGCCGGCCTCACCGTCGGTGACGACGTCGAGCCGCAGCGTGCGCTGCGTCACGCCGAACACCGCGTGGGCGCCATGAGCTGTGTTCGGCACGATGTGTTTCCAGTCGATTTGCGCGCGACGGGTCGAGAAGCAGATCCGGCAGCGCGGCCGATCCAGCAGCCCGTCGACCGCGCGCGCGACCGACGCGTTCTCGCGGAGCAGGTAGGCGTCGGACGTCCAGTCGCCGATCGCGGCGGTGGCCAGCCAGGCGGCCGCGACACCGGCCAGGATCCCGGACGCGCCGCCAGCGGGCAGCCTCGCGGACGGCGGCTGACCGGCGTCGGCTGCTGGTCCGGCCCGCCGCCAGGCGAGCGCGCCGCCGGCGGCCAGCGCGACGAGCGCCGCGGCGAATGCGGCCGTGTTGCCGCTCGCATGGCTCCACACGTCGCCGCGGACGATCGGAAACGCGAGGTTCGGACGCCATCCGCTCGCGCCGGCCGCGATCAGCGGTCCCTTCGTGTGCCACCAGTCGTACGTGAACGCGGCCTCGAACGACAGGACGAGCGCGGCGCAGGTGGCCGCGCGCACCGCGGCGTGCGGCCACCATCGTCGCACCAGCACGGCGGCCGGCCAGATGAGCAGCGGGACTACCGCGACGATGAGCCGGCCGGGCGTCGTGCCAGCGGCGCTGAGCGTGTGGCCGGCGGCCGGCACGACGAGCGCGAGCACGAGGGTCGCGACGAGCCACGCGTGCGCGGGGGCCGAACGCGCGAGCAGCACCAGGCCGGGCAGCCCAGCGCTCAGGATCAAGGCATGTGGCAGCGCCCCCCAGGTGCGATCGATCGCGTAGCCCAGCAGGTTCAGCACGAACCCGACGCGGAGGAACGACACGCTCTGGTCGTTCGCTTCCCACAGCGCGGTCGGCAGGAACGATCCCGAGACGTGATAGGCGAAGACCATCAACGAGAACACCGCCGCGGCGGACGCGGTCACGAACGCGGCGCGCGGCCGGCCCTGGAGGCGCCACGCGCCGGCCGCCGTGAGACACGCCGCGACGAGCAGAAACCTCGGATGGAACCAGGCGAGCGCGCCGATGGCGCCGCCCATCGCGATCCGGCGGCCGAGCGCGGCGTGACGCACGAACAGGACGTGTCGCGTTCCGGTCAGGACGATCCAGAGCGCCGGCAGTTCCGGATACAACTGAAACGCGAAGGCGGCAGCCGGCAGCGTGCACAGGCCGACGAGCGCCCAGACCCACGCGAGGCTCTCGGCGCAGAGCGCGTCGGCGAGCAGCCGGAACAGCGCAACCGCGCAGGCGCCGGCCCAGAGCCACATGGTCAGGGTCGTCAACGGAAACTCGCGCGGGAACTTGCCATCGTCGGTCGAGGTCGTCGCCACGAGGTAGCGATCGAGGACGTAGCCGGGCATCAACGTGAGCGACACGCCAGGCTGGTGCACCTGGTAGATGCCGCCGTGCTTCCCCCGGACGAACCCGTGATCGGCCGTGACGCGGCTCCATCGAAACGTCGCGGGCTGCGTCACGAACGCCGGCAGGTCGGCCGCGAGGTCGCGAACCACTTCGGGCAGCACGGCGGCGGCGTGGCCGAGGTTGCGGAGTAGGCGCGGCGGCGCGTCGATCGGCTGCTCCGAGACGAGCGTCAGCCGGGAGATGTCGAGCCCGCCGCCCTGATACCAGAGCTCACAGAACCGCAAGTACTTCGGCTCGTCGCCGACGACGGTGCCGTGAAGCCGCAGGAGGGGCGTGGAGAAGAACGTCCACGCGAGCACGCCGGCGAACAGCGTGCCTTCGAGGAGCAGGCGCCGCGACGGCGTGGGCCAGTTCCGGATCCCTTCGATGCGTCGGCGCATCGGCGAGCCGAGCAGTCGATCCGCCCGCGTGGCGAGCCACGCGAGCAGCGCGGCACACCACCACCAGCGCAGGTCGTAACCGAGATACGACAGCAGCGCCGCGCGCTCGCCGACTCCCGGCGCGGCCGGCAGGATGCCGAGCGGCGCCAGCGCGACCAGCGTCGCGGGCGCGAGCCAGCGGCCCCCTCGCGCCGCGCGCTCGGCTTCCGGGCGGCCGCGGGCGAGGCGACGCACGCCGGCGTAGGCGCCGATCATCGCGATCGTCGCCGCCGTGCCGGCACACAGGAACGGTGTGGTCTCGGGCCAGACGTAGAGGTACTCGAGCTCGTCCGGATGGCGGAGCGGCACGAAGGTGCCGGCGGCGATCGCCGCGAACAGCCAGGAGGACGCGCAGGCGGCGAGCAGCCAGGCCATCAGGAGGGCGGATGCGTCACGTGCTCAGCGCCCGGTAGTACGCGAGCACGCGGTCGAGCGCGCCCGGCTGCGTGTAGACGTCCTTCTGCTTCGTGTCGATCACCGAGGCGATGATCGCGGCGACGTCCTCCGCGCTCTGCGAGTTCGGGATCAGGCGCGAGTCGGCGCCACCGTGGCGGGCGCGCACGCCGAACTCGGTCCGGACGACGCCGGGCGAGACGATCGAGAAGTGGATGGCCGGATGGCCCGCCTGCACTTCATCCCGGAAGTTCGCCGTGAGCGCGTTGAGGTAGTGCTTAGCGCCGCTGTAGGCCGCCCGCACGGGGACGTACGGCATGCGGCCCAGCTCGGACGAGATGTTGATGACGTGGCCGGCGCCGCGCGCCTTGAAGTGCGGCAGGACCTCCTGCATGCCGTACAGCGCGGACTTCACGTTCGCGCGCATCATCTCGTCGATGTCGTCGTCGGTCAGCTCCGAGGGCAGGCGGCTGATGCCCTGTCCCGCGTTGTTGATCCACACGTCGATCCCGCCGAAGCGGCGCAGCGCCTGGTCGACCACGTGGCGGACCTGGGTGCGATCGGTGACGTCGGCCCCGACCGCCAGCGTGTCGGGGCCGCAGTCGGCCGCCACGGCCTCGAGCTCCGGCCGGCGGCGGCCGACGAGCGTCAGGCGCGCGCCCGCGGGCGCCAGGTGCCTGGCGAGCGCCGCGCCGATGCCGGCGCTGGCGCCCGTGATGACGATCGATCGACTCATGCCTTGACCTTCTCAGGCGTGCCGACGGCCGACAGCATCGTCGCCGTCGCGACGACGACGACGCAGCCGATCACGTTGTACCAGAGGAACGCGATGCTGGTGAAATACCAGCACGCGAAGATGGCGGCCTGGCCGGCCAGCGCGCCCACGAACGCGCTCCGCGCGTTGACGCGCTTGAAGAAGAAGGCGACCACGAACACGCCGAGCATCGTCCCGTAGAAGAGCGAGCCGAGCACGTTGACCGCCTCGACGAGCGAGCCGAGGCGTTTGGCGTACTGGGCGCTCGCCATCGCGTAGAGGCCCCAGAAGACGGTGGCCAGCCGCGACACCGTCAGGTAGTGATGATCGGAGGCCTCGGACCGCACGTGCCGCTTGTAGACGTCGATCATGCTCACCGAGGCGAGCGCGCTCATCTCGCCCGAGATCGACGACATCGTCGCGCCGAAGATGACGGCGAGCACGAGACCGACGAGGCCGGCCGGCAGGTGCTGCGTGACGAACGTCAGGAAGATGTAGTTCGTGTCGCTGCTGCGGCTGCCGCCGTGCTCGACGGCGAGGGCCGCGGCGTCGCGGCGCGCCGCGTCGAGCTGGCGCTGCGCGTCGTCGTAGGCCTGCCGGCCGTTGTCGAACGCGAGGGCGTTGCCCGATCGGCGGGCATCGATCAGCTTGTCGGCGGCCGCACGCCGGTCGGCGAAGGCCGTGTCGTACCGTTCGGCGATCGGCGTGTACGCGTCCCGCAGCGCGGGCTGTTCGACGCGCGCCAGTTCCGTCGGCTGGAAGAGCACGGGCGGCTTCTCGTAGACGTAGAAGACGAACACCATCGCCCCGATGAACAGGATGAACAGTTGCATCGGAATCTTGGCGGCGGCGTTGAAGAAGAGGCCGCGCCGGCTCTCCGCGATCGAGCGGCCGGTCAGGTAGCGCTGCACCTGCGACTGATCGGTGCCGAAGTAGGCCATGGCCAGGAACGCGCCGCCGATGAGCCCGCTCCACAGGTTGTAGCGGTCGTTCCAGTCGACGGTCGTCGTGATGACGTTCAGCCGGCCCGCGACCTCGGCCAGGCCGACGGCGTTGGCGAACGAGACGTGCGGCGGCAGCAGCCAGACCGCGGTCATGAACGCCGCGACGAGCCCGGCCACCATGACGAGCATCTGTTGGAAGTCGGTCCAGGCGATCGCCTTCGCGCCGCCGACGGTGGCGTACGCGATCGCGATGCCGCCCATCAGGCAGGTCGTCAGCCAGTCGGGCCATCCGAGGATGACGGTGAGCACGACGGCCGGCGCGTAGAGCGAGATGCCGAGCGCCAGGCCGCGCTGGATCAGGAAGATGGCGCTCACGAGGGCGCGGGTCCTCGTGTCGAACCGCTGTTCGAGGTACTCGTAGGCCGTGTAGACGCGCGCGCGGTGGAAGATCGGCACCGCGGTGTAGGCCAGGATGGCCATGGCGATCGGCAGGCCGAAGTAGAACTGGACGAACCGCATGCCGTCCACGTACGACTGGCCGGTCGTCGACACGAACGTGATGGCGCTCGCCTGCGTGGCCATGATCGACAGGCCGACGACGTGCCACGGCATGCTGCGGCCGGCGAGCAGGTACTTGTTGACGGTGTTGGTACGGCGGCTGCGCCAGAGCCCGAAGAGCACGACGTACGCGAGCGCGCCGCCGAGCACGATCCAGTCGGCCAGCCTCATGACCGGCGGACGTTCTTGGAGGCGTGCGGGCGGGGCGCGCCGGGATCCGGCAGGAACACCTGACGGCGCGCGTCGATGGCTCGGATGATCGCCCGTGTCACGGCGTCGGGCGCGGGGGAGCCGTCGATGGTCACGAGCGCGCCGCGCTCGGCGTAGTAGGCGAGCACCGGCTCGGTGTCTCGGTGGTACGTCTGCAGCCGCGTCCGGATGACCTCGAGGTTGTCGTCGTCGCGCTTGATGAGCGCGACGCCGCAGCGCGCGCAGGTTTCCGCTTCCGATCCGAGCCGCGTGCCGCTGTGGTACACGGCCCGGCACTTCAAGCAGATCCGGCGCGAGTCGAGCCGCGCTTCGAGATCCTGATCGGGCACCTCGAGCACGACCGCGACCACCGGCCGGCCGCCCAGCATCTCGGCGAGGGCCCCGGCCTGTCCCACCGTGCGCGGGAACCCGTCGAGGATGAAGCCCGCCGTGGCGTCGGATCGCTGCAGGCGCTCGCGCACGAGATCCACCATCATCCCGTCGCTGACCAGACCGCCCGACGCCATGATGGCGCGCAACTCGAGGCCGAGCGCGGAGCCCGATCGCGCCGTGGCGCGCAGGATGTCGCCGGTGGAGATGATCGGCACGTGGTACCGCTGGGCGATGCGGACCGCCTGCGTCCCCTTGCCCGATCCGGGCGGCCCCATGAGGATGATGTTCGTGGACGGCATGCGCGGCGCGTGCCCGCTATTCTCCGCCAAAACGCGGGCGGATGGTGACCGCCGCGCGCCCGTGCGAAGATGTGCGCGGTCTTTCTTCCTCCGGAGCAGCCATGAGTGCGGATGCCCGTCTTGCAGAATTGAAACTGGACCTTCCGCCGGCGCCGAAGCCGCTCGCCGTGTATCGGCCCGTTGTCGTCGCCGGCGCCATGGCGTACGTGTCGGGCCACGGTCCGGTCAGATCGGACGGCTCGTTGATCGTCGGGCGCGTCGGCGAGTCGATGGACCTCGAGGCCGGCGCGCTGGCGGCGCGGCAGGTTGGGCTCGCCATCCTGTCGAGCCTGCGCGCCCATCTGGGATCGCTCGATCGCGTGGTGCGGGTGATCAAGGTGCTCGGCATGGTGAACTGCACGGCCGGCTTCCTCGATCATCCGAAAGTCATCAACGGCTGCAGCGAGCTCTTCGCCGACGTGTTCGGACGTGAGCACGGCATCGGCGCGCGGAGCGCCGTCGGGATGGGCTCGCTTCCGGGCGGCATCGCCGTCGAGATCGAAGCGATCTTCGAGGTGCGCTGAGCGTCATGCCGCGGCCCTGGTACGCGATGGCGGACGTCGAGCGCGTCGCCTCGCCCGCCCTGCTCGTGCATCCCGCGCGCGTCCGGGAGAACGTGGCGCGCATGGTCCGCATCGCCGGCGGCCCGGCGCGCCTCCGGCCGCACGTCAAGACGCACAAGCTCCCGCAAGTGGTCGGCATGCAGCTCGCGGCCGGGATCACGAAGTTCAAGGCCGCGACGATCGCCGAGGCCGAGATGACGGCGGCGGCCGGCGCGCCCGACGTCCTGCTCGCGTATCAGCCGGTCGGGCCGAACGTCGACAGGCTCCTCACTCTTGCCGCGGCGTATCCGGACACGACGTTTGCGGCGGTGGCCGACGACGAGACGGCAATCGGCGCGTTGTCGAAGGCGGCGCAGGCATCGGGGCGGACCGTGCGCGTGTTCCTCGATCTCGATTGCGGCATGCACCGGACCGGCATCGAGCCGGGGCCGCGCGCCGCCGAGCTGTACCGGCTCATCGCGTCGCAGCCTGGTCTCTCGGCGGCGGGATTCCACGCCTACGACGGCCACCTGCACGATCGCGATCTCGCCACGCGCACCGCCAACTGTGACGCGGCGTTCGCGCCGATCCGCCGGCTGCGGCAGGAGCTCGAGGCCGATGGTCTCGCCGTGCCGTCGATCGTCGCGGGCGGCACGCCGACCTTCCCGATCCACGCCGCGCACACCGACGTGGAGTGCAGCCCGGGAACGTCGCTGTTCTGGGACTGGGGCTACACGACGAAGCTGCCCGACATGGACTTCCTGCCCGCCGCGCTCGTCGTAACGCGCGTCGTCAGCAGACCGGGCGGCACGAGGCTCTGTCTCGATCTCGGTCACAAGGCGATTGCGTCCGAGAACCCTCACCCGCGCGTCCACCTCTTCGGCATCGAGGACGCGCGCGCCGTGGGCCACAGCGAGGAGCACCTCGTCATCGAAACGGCGCGGGCGGCGGAGCTGCCCGTCGGCGCCGTGGTCTACGGCCTGCCGGTCCACATCTGCCCGACGGTCGCGCTGTACAGCGAAGCCGTCGTCGTCGAGGACGGGCGGGCCGTCGATCGCTGGCCGATCGCCGCGCGCGCCCGTCGCCTCTCCGTCTGACCGCGCGCGACCGACATGAACGGGCACGCCGGCCTGCTGCTGTTCGCGCTCGCCGCCGTGATCGGCCTGGTGCTGCTGATCGCGCGGTTCAAGATGAACGCGTTCGTCGCGCTCATCCTCGCCGCGGTCGCCGTGGGGCTGGGCGCCGGCATGCCGCTCTCGGCGATTGCGCGCGCGGTGCAGGACGGCGTCGGCGGCGTGCTGGGATCCGTGGCGGTCGTCGTCGGCCTCGGCACGATCCTCGGCAAGATGCTGGCCGAGTCGGGCGGCGCGCGCGTGGTCTCCGAGACCATCGCCCGCGCGCTCGGCGAGCGCCGCGTCCACTGGACGATGATGCTCGTCGGCTTCGTCGTCGGCATCCCGGTGTTCTTCTCGGTCGGGCTCGTGCTGCTGATGCCGATCGCGTTCACGATCGCCCGCGTGACGCGCCGGCCGTTGATGGTCATCGGCATCCCGCTGATGGCGGGGCTGTCGGTCGTTCACGGCCTCGTCCCGCCGCATCCGGGTCCGATGGTCGCGATCGAGATCTTCAAGGCCGACGTCGGCACGACGATCTTCTACTCGCTGCTGATCGGCTTCCCGACGGCCGTCGTCGCCGGGCCGCTCATCGGGCCGTTCCTCGCGCGGCGCGTGCGGGCCGAGGCGGCCGGCGCGCTGGCCGATCAGCTCAGCCAGCAGGGCAGGACGGACGCGCTGCCGGGATTCGGCGTGACGCTCGTCACGATCCTGTTGCCCGTGCTGCTCATGCTGTGCGCCACGATCGCCGACGTGACGCTGCCGCCCGACGACGGGCTCCGGCGATGGGTGGACTTCGTCGGCAGCCCGGTGGTCGCGCTGCTCCTCGCGGTCCTGCTGTCGTTCTACACCTTCGGCGTCGCGCGCGGGTACACGCGCGACGAGATCCTGAAGTTCACCAACGACTGCGTCGCGCCGATCGCCGGCATCCTGCTCGTGGTCGGGGCGGGCGGCGGGTTCAACCGCGTGCTCGTGGAGAGCGGCGTGGGTCAGGCGATCGCCGCCGTCGCGACGGCCTCGCACGTGCCCGTCGTCGTGCTCGGCTGGCTCGTGGCCGCGCTGATCCGCATCGCCACCGGCTCGGCGACCGTGGCGATCACGACGGCGGCCGGCATCATGGCGCCGATCGCCGCCGCCGCGTCCGGCGTCCACGTCGAGCTGCTGGTGCTGGCGATGGGCGCCGGCTCGCTCATCTTCTCGCACGTGAACGACGCCGGCTTCTGGCTCGTGAAAGAATGCTTCAACCTGACCGTGCAGGACACGCTCAGGACGTGGACGGCGATGGAGACCGTCCTGTCCGTGGTCGCGCTCGTGTGCATCGTCCTGCTGGATCTGATCGTCTGATACGCGGCGTGTGAGCCGCCTCCCCCGGAGCTGCTGATGCTCATCGTCGACGGCCACCTCGACCTCGCCATGAACGCGCTCGAGTGGAACCGGGATCTGCGACGCCCGGTCGCCGAGATCCGCGCGCGTGAAGCGGGCCGGAGCGACAAGGTGGACCGCGGCCACGGCACCGTGTCGTTGCCGGAGATGCGCCGGGGCGGCATCGGGCTGACCGTCGCGACGCAAATCGCCCGCTACGTCAAGCCGGCCAATCGCCTGCCGGGCTGGCACAGCCCCGAGCAGGCCTGGGCGCAGACGCAAGGGCAGTTGGCCTGGTATCGCGCGATGGAAGCGGACGGCCAGCTCGCCCAGATCGCCGATCGCGCCGGGCTCGATCGGCATCTCGCGGCGTGGCCACGCGGTGACGCGCCGGCAGACGCTGCGATCGGCTACGTGCTCAGCCTCGAGGGCGCCGACTCGCTCGTCAGCGTCGGTCACCTCGAGCGGGCGTACGCGCAGGGCGTGCGCGCGGTGGGCCCCGCGCACTACGGGCCCGGCACCTACGCGCAGGGCACCGATGCGACAGGCGGCCTGGGCGTGCGCGGCCGCGAGCTGCTCCGCGAAATGGAGCGGCTGAACGTGATCCTCGACGCGACGCACCTCTGCGACGAGAGTTTCTGGGAGGCGCTCGACCACTTCCGCGGGCCGATCTGGGCGAGCCACAGCAACTGCCGCGCGCTCGTGCCCCACAATCGGCAGTTCAGCGACGATCAGATCAAAGCGCTCGTCGATCGCGGCGCGGTGATCGGTGCGCCGCTGGATGCCTGGATGATGGTGCCGGGCTGGGTGCGCGCGACGTCGACGCCCGAGAGCGCGGGCCTGACGCTCGCGGTCATGATCGACCACATGGACCACATCTGCCAGATCGCCGGCAACGCGCGGCACATCGGCATCGGGTCCGATCTCGACGGCGCGTTCGGGATCGAGCAGACGCCCGCCGACCTCGACACGATCGCCGATCTGGCGCGCGTGCCGGACCTGCTGCGCCAGCGCGGCTATGCCGAGCCGGACGTCGCGCTCGTCGCGCACGGGAACTTCGTGAGGTTCCTGCGCGACGCCTGGCGGTAGCCGCCGCGTCAGCGTCTCAGGATCGCTGCCAGGTCGAACCGCGAGGCCTGGACCGCCGGCAGCCAGCCGGCGGCAAGCGCGACGCCGCCCAGCACCGCGATCGTCACGACCATCGTCGTGACGCTGACCGGACTGATGCCGTACAGCAGCGTGGCCACGAGCGGGCCGGCGCCGTACACGCCGATCGCGCCGAGCGCCAGCCCCGCGGCGAGCATGACGACGATGCGGCGGAGCACCTGCCAGGTGACGAGCGTGCGCGTCGCGCCGAGCGCGAGGCGCAGGCCGATCTCCGTCGCGCGCTCGGTCGTGACCTGGGCCACGGTGCCGTAGATGCCGATCGACACCAGCAGGAGCGTGAGGCCGCCGAACACGCCGGCCAAGCGCGCCAGCAGGCGCTCGCGGGCGAGACGCCGATCCACCACCTCGGCCATCGTCACGACGTCGCGCACCGAGACGCGGCGGTCCACGGTCGCCACGGCTCGCCGGGCCGCAGCGGCGAGCGTCGCCGGCGGCACGGCGGCCCGGACGAACAAGCGGTTCGCGGATCCACCCTGCAGCAACGCGAAGTACACGAACCGCTGGATGGGTGCCCGGAGATCCGTGTACTTCGTGTCCTGGGCGACGCCGGCGATCTCGTATTCCTTCTTGTTGAACCAGAACCGGCGGCCGATGACGGCCGTCGTGCCGAAGTAGTAGCGGGCCCAGGTCTCGTTCACGATCGCCACGGGTTGACGATTCGCGTCGTCGGCAGCCGAGAAGTCCCGCCCGGTCACGAGCCGGATGCCGGATGTCTTGAAATAGCCTGGACCAACCCAGTCGGCTCGCGCCCGCAGATCCTCCGGACCGTTCGCGGTGAATCCCGGCACCTGCAGCCCGTTCACGCCGCCGCCCTGCTCGGAGAGCGGACCCGCGGTCGCGACCGTGGCGATCTCCACGCCTGGCAGCGCCGAGACCGCACCGAGCACGCGCGAGAGGAAGTCTGGAGGCGGCCGGTAGCCCTGATCGGGGACGAACTGGAGCGCGAGCACGCGATCCGCGTCGAAGCCGAGATCCTCTGCCTGCAGGTTTCGCAGCGTCTGTACGAAAACCGTGCCGGCGGCGACCAGGACGAACGACACGGCGAGCTGAAAGACGATGAAGCCTTCGCGCGCGTGCCAGCCGCCGGAACGACCGACGATCCATCGGCTGTCGCGCGAGATCAGCGCCACGGCGGACTCTCGGCTGGCCCGCCATGCGGGAATCCCTCCGAAGAGCAGCACGGCGGCGATCGAGGTTCCCAGCGTGAACCACACCGTGCTGGCGCGAAGCTGCACGTCCAACGACAGCGGCTGCACGTCCGCGGCCATCGTGACGAGCAACTGGCTGCCCACCAGGCCGACCGCCAGCCCCGCGGCACCGCCGAGCAGGCCGAGCAGCAGGTGCTCGATCATCAGCGCCCGTAGGATGCGTTCGCGCGTCGCGCCGAGCGAGAGACGGACCGCGATGTCTCCCCGGCGCGCGGCGGAGCGCGTCAGGAGCAGCACCGCCAGGTTCACGCACGTGACGAGCAGGACGAGCCCGACGATCACCGTCAGCACGGTGAGCGGCGCAGCCCAGTGCGTGCGCGTCCGCGACAGGCCTCGGGCGCCAGGCTCCGCCGCGATGCGCAGGCCGACGCTGTCGCCGCGACTGATCGTCCGGCCGCCGGCCGCCATCGCCGCCGCGAGCTGTTCCCGCGTGGCGGGCGGCGAGATGCGGCCCATCACGTACAGCCAGGTGAAGCCCGGCTCGTTCCGAATCGCCGCCGGCCGAAGGACGACCGACGCCCACACGTCGGGAGCTTCACCGACCGTTTCTCCCGTGAACCAGCTCGGGGCGACGCCGATCACCGTGAAGGGGACACCGGCGATCGTCACCACCTTGCCCACCACGTCTGGCGACCGTGCGAACCGCCGGGTCCACCAGGCCTGGCTGATGACGGCGACGGCGCGCTGTTCGTCGGCGGAATCCATGATGCGGCCCGAGGCGGGCGGCACGCGCAGGACGCTGAAGTAATTGCCCGACACGAGCTTCACGTCGAGCGGCTCGACCGAGCCGGCGGCGTCGACGTTGACGTTGATGACCGATGAGGCCGCGACGAGATCCGCCATGCCTTCGACGTGCTGGCGCAGCGCGACGTAGGCGGGATAGGAGAAGTTGCCGTCGCGCTCCTCCGTCACGGTGACGAGCTCGTCGGGCGCCGCTACCGGCAGCACGCGGCGCAGCAGCGAACTGCTGACGTTGAAGACGGCGATGTTGGCGCCGATGCCGAGCGCCAGCGAGAGCGCGGCGACCGTCGTGAAGATGGGCTGCGACGTCAGGTGGCGGACGCCGCTCCCGACGTCGCGCGCGAGGTCGTCGGCCCAGGTCCAGCGAGCCTCGTCGCGGATGTCTTCGCGGACGCGCGTGGGGTTGCCGAACGTCCGATAGGCCGCGCGCGTGGCGTCGGCCTCGGACAGGCCCTCGTCGCGCTGCGCCTCGATCTCGAGCTCCAGGTGCGACTGCAGCTCGCGGGCGACGTCGTCGGGCGCTGGCGTGCGGCCGGCGCGCCGTCGGCGCCAGGGCGCGCGCACGGTCATTCGGCGCCTCCGCGGGCTGCCGCCGCGACCCGGGCGATCGCGGCGACGAGCCGGGCCCAGCGCGATTCCTCGCGTGCGAGGTGGCGGCGCCCGGCGGCGGTGAGCCGGTAGTACTTGAGCTCGCGGTTGCGCTCGCGCTTTTCCCACGTGCCCGCGACGAGGCCGCGCCGCTCCAGCCGATGCAGCGCGGGGTACAGCGATCCGTGCTCGACCTGCAGCACGTCGTCGGTCGTCCGCTGGATGTGCGTCGCGATGGCCCGGCCGTGCACCGGGCCGAAGAGCAGCGTGCGCAGGATCAGGAGGTCGAGCGTGCCTTGGAGCAACTGGGTCCGGTCGGAACGTCGTGGCATGGTAGTCAATCTACCATGAGCGAGGCTGCGATGGTAGATGTTCTACTGCCGCAGCTCATCGGCCCGGGGCCGCCGGGCTGACGGCCGGGTCACGGCACTGTATCGAGCCCGTCCGCGCTACACTGGGCCGGCACTGCCGGCCGAGCCAGTGTCGGGGGCAGCACGTCCCTTTCGGCTTCGCCGTCGAGCCAGAGGAGCCAACCATGGATCCGTTTGCCAGCTTCAAAGCGATCCAGCGTCAGAGCTGGGCCTGCTTCGCACCGCTCGAGGTCTGGACCACGCCGCCGGCCGCCACGCTCGTGGACCACGCGCGCATTCGGGCCGGCCAGCGGGTGCTCGACGTCGGCTGCGGCACCGGCGTCGTCGCGGTCACGGCCGCGCGGCGGGGGGCTGCCGTGACCGGCCTCGACCTGACGCCCGAGCTGCTGGCGCGCGCGCGGGAGAATGCGGCCATCGCGAACGTGACGGTGGACTGGCACGAAGGCGACGTCGAGGCGCTGCCGTTCGAGGATGCCGGCTTCGACGTCGTGACGAGCCAGTTCGGCCACATGTTCGCGCCTCGGCCGGAGATCGCGATCGCCGAGATGCTCCGCGTGCTCGCGCCGGGCGGCACGATCGCGTTCTCGACGTGGCCGCCCGAACTGTTCGTCGGCCGCATGTTCGCCCTCGTCGGCCGGTACGCGCCGCCCCCGCCGCCCGGCGTCGCGCCGCCGCCACAGTGGGGCGACGTCAACGTTATCCGCGAACGGCTCGGCAGTCGCGTCCGCGACCTCGTGTTCGACCGTGCCACCATGGTGGTGCCGTGCCTGACCCCTGCGCACAACCGGGCCGTCGTCGAGAGAACGGCCGGTCCCGTGCTGAAGCTCGTCGAGTCGCTCGGCACGACCGATCCGGCCAAACTCGACGCCTTCCGGCACGAGTACGATGCGCTCGCCGCGGAGTACTACGCCGACAACGTCCTCCGTCAGGGCTTCCTGATGACCAGGGGAATCAAGAGCTAGAAAGGCCGGGCCGGGGCGCCGCCTTCGGGGGATAATGCGCGTCTCGATGCCGCGTCGTCGACGCCCAAGGAGGCAGGTATGAAACGCCGAGAGTTTCTCGTGAGCGCCGCAGCAGGAGCGGTCGCGGCCACCGGCTTCGCCCGCCCGGCCCGAGCCGCCGGCGCCGGTCAAGCGAAGAAGCAGGCGGCGCTCGACCGCATCTCCATCATGAGCTTGAACTTCCAGAGCATCCTGCAAGTGCCCGACGTGCCGAGCACGCCGGAGCGCACGCTGGACTTCTTCGACTACGCCACGATGATCGCGGACACCTACGGCGTGCACAAGGTCGAGTTCCAGCACTATCACCTGGCCTCGCTCGAGACGTCGTACCTCAGGGAGCTGCGCTCGCGGGTGGAGAAGGCGAAGTCGCAGGTGCAGCAGATCAACCTCGAGTTCAACGACCTGCACTTCTCGGCCCCGCGGGTCCGCGATCGGCTGCTCGCGATCGATCTGACGAAGATGTTCGTCGACCACGCCGTGACGCTCGGCGCCAAGCGCGTGATGGTCAACCAGGGTGGACCGCAGGGGCAGCCCACGCACGAGAACAAGGTCTACGGCATCCCGACGCTGAAGACGATGGTCGACTACGGCAAGTCGAAGGGGATCATCGTGTCGGTCGAGACGCGCGGTGGTGGTGGCGGGGGCCGCGGCCGGGCCACGGGCGCCGGACGGGCCGGCACGCCTGGCTCGCCCGTGACGCCTGCGCCGGCACCAGCCGCTGCTGCCCCTGCGCCGCAGACGCCCGCCGCGCCGCCGCCGCTGACGGGCCGGGCGGCCTGGACGCTGCTCGCCGAGATCATCCAGGCGGCCGGCTCGTACTCGAACGTCGACGTCGGCGGCGCCGGCGCACCCAATCAGCAGGACCTGCACGATTGCCTGAAGATGATGGCGCCCTTCACGGCGGGCACGATGCACACGCGCGTCAACCAGAACTGGGATCTCGCGACGGCGATGTGCTATCTCGAAAACGACCTCAAATGGCACGGCCTCTACACGATCGAGACGGGCCAGGGGCACGCGGGCACGAAAGAGATCTACGACGTCGTCGTCGAGACGCTCACGGCGTGAGGGACGCGTCGGCTGTGGCGCGACGCGCGCCGGACGACAGGGAGATCGGGCGCGCGTCCCCGCATCGTGTCTTGCGCGTCTTCCTCCGCCCGATTTTGTAGTAAGAAGGTCTCGTGAAGCCTGTCGAGCTCCTGCAGTTCCTTCGTCTCCATCGTTGGGCGGTCGAAGCCTCGTCGTCTCCAGACCGCACGCCGCAGGCCGCGCTCATCGGCGTCGCCGTGACGGACGCGTTCGAGATCGTGTTCGACACGATTCTGTCGACGCGCAAGGCGCACAACCTGCGCGCCAATCCCGCCATCGCGCTGGTGATCGGCGGTTGGGGTGAAGACGCTCGCACCGTGCAGTACGAGGGCATCGTCGACGAGCCGAAGGGCGAAGAGCTCGAGCGGCTGAAGGCGGCGTACTTCAAGGTCTTTCCGGAAGGGCCCTCTCGGCAGGCCCTGCCAGGACTCATGTACTTCCGCGCGCGCCCGGCCTGGATCCGCTACAGCGATTACAACCAGCGGCCGCCGCTCGTCGTCGAGTTCTCGGCCGCGACGCTGGGCGAATAGCGGTCGGCTCAGAAGCCTGCGGCCCGTAGCACCCGCTCCGCCGTGTCGTCGTCGAGCGCGACGATGAACGGCTGCTTGCGGACGTGCCAGCGAGGCGGCCGGCGATCCGGACCCCACACGGTGCAGCCGGCTTCCTCGGCGATCACCTGCGGCGGCACGAGGTCGAGGTCTTCACCGGCACCGAAGTTCGCGTAGAGGTCGTGGCCGCCGAAGAGCACCCACATCACGTTGCCGCCGGCGCCGCCCGTGCCGGTCGTCGCGCCGATGACGCCGCTCTCGTGGACCCGGCGCGCGATCTCGCGTTCGCCCGCCGACATCTTCGTGCTGTACGGCACGCAGCCGATGATCGCTCTCGTGCGCGATGCCGTGCGCCGGCGGACTCGACGGGCCTCGCCGAGCAGGAACCGGCCGCCGACGAGCTCCGTGCGGCGAACGAACGCGCCGGCGCCGTGGATCCCGCTGACCAGGCGGCCCGTGGGTCGATCGGTTTCGGCCAGCGGCAGGAACACCTCCGGCTGGAAGACGACGCCGATGGTCGCCACGCCGTCGTCGACGTAGTGTGCCTGCACGGAGTAGAGATTGCCGCCGGCCGCGAAGTGCGACGTGCCGTCGAGCGGATCGGCGCCGATCCGTCGCGCACCGCTGGGCCCCGTGTGGCCTGATTCCTCCAGGCGAAACGACAGAGACGCATCGATCGCGGGGCATTCGCGCTCGAAGATCTCGCGCATCGCCGCGTCCGATTGGCGGTCCGCGTCGGTCACGAGCTCCGTCGCATCCTTGTAGCCTGCGCCGATGGCGCCAGACTGCCGGACGGCCAGCACGCGCTCGGCGCCGGCGAGCACTGCGGTGCAGAGAAGATCGTGAATCCGGTTATGCACGCAGGTCCCTCCCGGTGAAGAGCGTCGCGACGTCGCTCGCCGTCACCGGTTGAGGGGCGGCGAGCAGGCCGACGGCGGCCGCGGCCTTGCCGATGACGTCGGCGGGCGACCAGCCCGTCTCGCGCAGCGCGCGGATGCCGGCGTCGCCATCCGACTTGCTCAGCTTCCGCGCGGGGGTTTTCATCACGAGCGGATGATGGGCGAACGTCGCGGGCCGCGCGCGGCCGAGCAGGCGCGCGAGCTGCATCTGGAGCGCCGTGGACTCGAGCAGATCGCGGCCGCGGACGACAACGTCGATGCCTTGCAGATGGTCGTCCACCGTGACGGCGAACTGGTACGTCCAGTTGCCCGCGCGGTCCCGGATCACGGGATCGATGAGGTCCGGCCCCGGCGTCTGGTGCTGCGGGCCGAGCAAGAGATCGTCGAAGACCTCGGGCGCTGGTGTGAGCCGAAGCCGCCAGGCCACGTCGCCAGCCAGCCCCAGAGCGGCGTCGCGGCACGCGTGCGTGCCACCGCTGACGTGCTGGCGCTGCCGCGAGCAGCGGCAGCCGTAGAGGAGCCCGTGGTGATCCAAGGCGTCGGCGGCCGCCGTGTAGACGGCGCGCCGATCGTTCTGGCGCGACTCGCACGCGCCGGCTCTGAATGCGCGCGTCGGAAACCGCGCCGGCGCGAAACCGAGCCAATCGAGATCATCGAGGAGCGCCGCTTCGTACTCCGGGCGTGAACGTTGCCGATCGTGATCCTCGATGCGCAGCAGCACGTCAGCGCCGTACCGGGCGGCCACGCCCCACACGTAGATCGCATTCGCCACGTGGCCGAGGTGCAGCAGCCCGGTCGGGGCCGGCGCGAAGCGCGTCAGCATCCGACGCTCCGCCGTGCGATCTTGACCGTGGCGCGCGGGCCGGTACACGATCCTCGACCATGGCCACTCAATCCGAAAGCGTCGTCTCCGTCGCCACCGATGCGCCGAAACTCGCCGACGGCGTGCTCTCGATCGAGGCGCTGCCGGCCGACTACGCGAACGGCTGCCGCGTGTTCACCCACTACAACGGCCCGACGGACCAACTGCAGGGCGTCTGCACCGGCATGGCCGTGCTGGACCCCGGAGCGAGCCCGCATCCGCCGCATCGCCATCCCGAAGAGGAGTTCCTGATCGTCGCGGAAGGCACGGGCGAGATCAGCGTGGACGGGAGCGTGACGAAGGTCGGGCCCGGCGCCATCCTCTACTGTGCCGGCAACACGCTGCACGGCATCGTCAACACCGGCAAGGTGCCGTTGACGTTCTACTGGTCCAAGTGGATGGCCCACGGGGCCTGAGCCGGACGTTCGCGTCACTCCGGCCTGGCCACCTGCTCGGGGAGCACTTCGAAGACGAAGCCGTTCACCGGATCGCGAAAGAAGAACCGCTCGAAGGGCGTCGCGCGGAGCGGCGCGAAGACCTCGGCGCCTTCACTCCGCAGCCGCGTCTTCAGCGCGTCGAAGCCGGCCAGCGGATAGCGCACCGCGACGTGCCGGCCGAACTCGCCCTCGAACGGCGAGGCTTCGAACTCCGCCACGCGCACGACGTGGACCTGCTGATCGCGCCCGAGATCGAGCCACTGGGCGTCCACCGGCGAGTTCGCGGGCGTCTGCCGGCGCGCGTAGCCGAGCGTCTTCTCGAAGAACCGCGCGGTGCGCTCGACATCGCGCGTGGGCAGCGTCAGGTGCGCAAAGCTCATCAGCCGAGCATCGTAAACCAGACTCGGCGAGTCGGGCGCGCTGTGTCGTCGATCCCTGCGGCTGGCCGGCACATCGGCACGACTCGCTGGCCGCGAGCATGGGCTGTCGCCGCCAGGCTCAGGGCGTGACGAGCACGGCGGCGCCAGTGATCCGGCCGCCCCGAAGATCGGCCAGCGCGTCGTTCGCCTGCGCGAGCGGATACGGCCGCACCGTCGTGGCGATCGGCACCCGCTCGGCGAGCGCGAGGAACTCGCGCGCGTCCTGTCGCGTGAGGTTCGCGACCGATCGAACCACCCGCTCGCCCCAGAGCAGCCGGTACGCAAAGCCGGGAATGTCGCTCATGTGGATGCCGGCGCAGACCACGACACCGCCCGGCACGACTCGCGCGAGAGCTTCGGGAACGAGCGCGCCGTCCGGCGCGAAGATCAGCGCGGCATCGAGCGGTGTCGGCGGCGGCTCGTTGGACCAGCCGGCCCACGTGACGCCTCGAGCCCGCGCGAACGTTCGGGCGCTTTCGTCGCCTGGCCGGACGAACGCGTACACCTCCCGGCCGGTTCCCAGTGCGACCTGCGCGACGATGTGCGCGGCGGCGCCGAAGCCGTAGATGCCGAGGCGCCGGGCGTCACCCGCCATGCGCAGGGCGCGATAGCCGATCATCCCCGCGCACAGGAGCGGCGCGGCGTGCAGGTCGCTGTAGGACGCAGGGAGCGGGAAACAGAATCGCGCGTCCGCCACCGCGTATTCCGCGTAGCCGCCGTCGATCTGATACCCGGTGTAGCGCGCCTGCGGGCACAGGTTCTCGCGGCCCGCACGGCAGAACGCGCAGCCGCCGCAGGACCATCCCAACCAGGGAACGCCGACGCGATCGCCGGGCGAGAACACCGTGACGCCAGGGCCAACCGCGTCCACGCGCCCGACGATCTCGTGGCCCGGCGTGATCGGGACAGGGACGTCGGGCAGCTCGCCGTCGACGACATGGAGATCCGTGCGGCAGACGCCGCACGCCGTCACGCGGATCCTGAGTTGGTCCGGACCCGGCGATGGACGCAGGCGAGCCACGGCCTCGAGGCGTCCCGCGCCTCGCCGGACGAGCTGCATCGCCCGCATCGATGAGATCTCCATCGCGGATTCGGCTGCCGACAGTGTACGGCGGTCAGCCACCATCCTGCTCGCCACAATCGGCGTGCGCGCTCGGCGCGCTCAGCGTCGAAACGGCGTCCGTTCGTCTGCGAAGAGGGACTCGCGGCGGAAACGTCGGAGCGCGACGCCTGGCTACGGGCCGAGCGCGCCTGAGATGGACGTGGGAGCGGGCGTGTCGCTCACGTTGAACGGCACCTCGACGATCGTCGCGCCGTCGAACTCGCCGATCGCCCAGTAGATGCCCGGTCTGTCGAGCGTGAGCGTGAACTTCAACGGCAGCACGGCGAGCTCGCCCGTGTCCTGAATGTCGGTGTCGCCTTCGCCGACGTACTGAATCTCGTCGTCCGGGCGCCGGACGCCGAGCCGGCAGCGCACGCGGCCGGGTCCACCGGCATTCCAGAGGCCGATCGCCAGCGTCAACTCGACGGTGGGCGGCGTCTCGGCCGACCATCCGCCGATGCCCGTCGCCATGTGGCGCAGATCCGTCGGGTGTTCCGGATCGTACTGCTGACAGAACATGGCGAAGGCAACGGTCATGCGCGGGGGCATCGTCACGGGAACGCGCGCCAGGGCGCGCCGACGACGAGTGTAGTCGAGGCGCGCGTCAGGTGTCGCGTGACGCTGCCATCGCTGGCGTCGCGGACGCTCGCGCGACGCGCCATCGAAGCGTCACGGACACGTGGCACGAACGGCAGAGCAGGCGGTAGTTGTCGAGCCCGCACTCGCCGCCGCCGTCGGCGACGGGGACGATGTGATCGGCTTCCCACCGGGGCCGAGACCGCCGCCAGGCGCGCCGGGCGGCGCGGTCGCCGGCAGGCGGCTTGGCCTTCGACCACTCGCGATGCGCCTTCATGACGTTGAATCCGCAGATCCGACAGACGCCCTTGTCGCGCTTCTTGAGCTGCTGGCGCACGTACCACGGGCTGCTTCGGATCTTCCACTCGTGCACGCAGGCGTCGCCGCAGAACGTCCGTCTCGGCTTCAGGACCGGCCCGCCGCACCAGCGGCAGATCGGATCGCCGGCCGCGTTGCGGCGCGGCTTGCCCCAGTCGTCTGCGGTGACGCCGCGGCGCCGGACGGTGCTCACGCGCGTAATATCGGCGGCGGCACGTATTCAGTTCAGCCGCGTCCCGCTTGGCGCGCGACGCGGCCGCGAGTACCATCGCGGCGATGATCGCGCACTCGGCCCGCTTCACCGTGCGGACCCATGGCCAGGGCACGATGGAGATCACCGACGAGGTCGCGAAGATCGTGCGCGAGAGCGGCGCACGCACCGGCATCGCCACCGTGTTCGTCCAGCACACCTCTGCGTCGCTCGTCATCTACGAGAACGCCGACCCATCGGCCCGCGTCGATCTCCACGCGTTCTTCGACCGCCTCGTGCCCGAAGACAGCGAGTACTTCATCCACACTGCCGAGGGGCCGGACGACATGCCATCCCATCTCAGGATGGTCCTGACCCGCACGAGCGAGACGATCCCGATCGTCGACGGCCGGTTGGCGCTCGGCACCTGGCAAGGCATCTTCCTCTTCGAGCATCGTCGCGCCCCGCACGCTCGGACGGTGGTCGTCGCCGTCCTCGGCGCCAGGGGATAGAGTCGGCCCGCCACCGGCCGATAGACGTTCAAGATACCGGCGGTTGCCGGTAGCACTCGGCCGCGCCTCGCCTGTTGCAGGCCCGGCGGTGTGGAACCGCGGGCTGCAGCCCGGGACGACAGCGGCCAGTCGGTGACGAGTTCAGAGGCATGGCGCAGGCCGTCGTGCGCCGCCGCGTGCAGTCCTGTAATCGCGGTTGCCGGAGTGCGGGCCGAGCTCGCAGTTACGGTGCCGTCAATGCGGCCGGTCCCGTCGCGGGAGCGGGCGAGCTTGCGGTCCGGGAGGGTCGATGATGCCTGCGGGCGCACTGGCCGGAGAAGGACGGCGTACCGGGCGAGTGGTGCCGAGCCAGGAGATCCACGTGCAGGTTCAGGGGTCCGACCTGCGAATGGAACTGCACGACGTCAGCCTCGGAGGATTCGCCATTCGCTGCACCCGGCCCTTTCACACGGGGATGACGCACCGATTCGTCTTCACCGTGCCGTCCGATGGACGAACCGCGACGCTCGTCGCCAAGGCCGTGCACTCCCACGCGTCGAACGGCGGCGGCGACCTGTCGTTCGTCACCGGGTGGGAATTCATGTGCGCGAGGTCCCAGGACGACCAGGCGGCGATCAGCCGTCTGTTCCTCGCGGCGACCGAGCCAACCCGTCCGGAGCGCGTCGCCTGACCGCAGGCGCGCGACGCCTTCTCTGAGAGCCTCGCCCACCACGTCCAACGGCTACCCATCCTGAGCACGGCACGCGCCAATGGGCTGCGGAAGATCACGGCACGAGCCGGCGCCTTCCTGGCTCGATGACGGACCGGCAGGTGTCCCATGCCGACCACGCTCGCCGCGAGTCAGTCGCGCCGCGGCTCATTTCCCGGTGGGCTGCGTTGATGCGATCCGCTGGAGCTTCCTCGCGTGCCGCTGACGGGCCTCTTCCACTGAGTGCGACTGTCTCGTGTGGCGTTCGGCTCGCGAGAGCTTCGCCAGCTCGCGATAGTGAGAGCGCAGCACCTGCAGCTCCTCTTCGGAGAGCGCTTCGACGTCGATCATCCGGTTGCTCGCGCCCTGCAGCGCGGCGACCAGCTCGTTCAGCTTCAAGTGCAGCGCGAGCGCGTCCTTGTTCTGCGCCCGCTGGATGAGAAACACCATCAGAAACGTCACGATCGTGGTGCCGGTGTTGATGACGAGCTGCCACGTGTCCGAGAAGGCGAACACGGGGCCGAGCACCGCCCAGATGACGACGATCGCCGCGGCGGCGGCGAAGCCGGCGTTGCTGCCGGTCCACTGCGTGACGCGCTCGGCGAGGTGCTCGAAGTATTGATTGAGGCCGGAGTGGCGCATGAGGTCCCCCGTGCCGGCGCCGTGCGAATGTCGCGCCAGCCCGACGCGCACAGCGGACCACCGGCCGCGTGGTAACGTCGGCCGATGTCCAGCCGCTACGCCCGTTCCCGCAGTCCGTATCTCGTGCCGTTCGACGGTGGATTCCGCGTGAAGCACGCGCCGACCCGCCCGCCCGACGGCGTGGTCAAGGCCGATAGCGAGCGGGCGCTCGACGCGGCCATCGCCGAGATGCGGAAGCGCCAACGCCGGCTGTTCGCCAACGACCGCAAGGCGTTGCTCGTCATCTTCCAGGCGCTCGACGCCGCCGGCAAGGACGGCACGATCCGCGCCGTGATGTCGGGGATCAACCCGGCGGGCTGCGAGGTGCACACCTTCAGGCGGCCCAGCGAGACCGAGCTCGACCACGACTTCCTGTGGCGCGTCGCGAGCCGCGCGCCGGAGCGCGGGCGCATCGGGATCTTCAACCGCAGCCACTACGAGGAAGTGCTCGTGGTGAAAGTGCACCCGGAAATCCTGGACACCCAGCGGCTGCCCGATCGCGCGCCGACCCCGACGCTCTGGGAGGAACGGTACGAGTCGATCCGCGACTTCGAGCAGCATCTCGCGCGCAACGGGACGACGATCGTGAAGTTCTTCCTCAACGTGTCGAAGCGCGAGCAGAAGAAACGGTTCCTCGATCGGATCGACGACCCCGAGGAGAACTGGAAGTTCCGAGCCGGCGACGTGCGCGAGCGCCGGTTCTTCGGCGACTACCTGCGGGCTTACGAGGAAGCGCTGAACGAGACGTCGCGTCCATGGGCGCCCTGGTACGCGATTCCGGCCGACGACAAACCGTTCATGCGCCGGACCGTGGCCGAGATCCTGGTGGAGACGTTGCGCGCAATGGACCTGCACTATCCGGTCGCCAGCCCTGCCGAGCGCCGCGCGATGGCTGTGGCCAAGCGCCAGCTTCGCGCGGAGACGTAATCGCCTCCGGCATCACGTTTGCTGTCGGGACTGAACGCTCCCTCAGCGCCACGGGCGGCCGCAACGACGGCGTCCGGAAGGGGGGACCGTGCGCGATGCGTTCGCGAGCGTCAGACCGTGGATCACCTTCGCGGGCTGCGTCCTCGTCGTCGCGGTCCTCTACTGGGCGCAGGCGATCCTGATCCCGCTGGCGCTCGCCCTGCTGATCACCTTCGTGCTCGCGCCGCTCGTCGCGCGTCTTCAGAGCTGGATGGGACGCGTGCCGGCCGTGCTGGTGGTCGTCGTGCTGCTCTTCACCGGCCTTGGGGGCATCGGCTGGGCGCTCGCGAACCAGGTCGCGCACCTGGCGGCGGACCTGCCCGGGTACCGCGACAACATCCGGGAGAAGATCGCCGACGTGCGCGCCGCGAGCCGCGGCGGCTCGGTCGAGAAGGTCCAGGAGACGCTGAAGGACATCCAGACGGAGGTCGTCCGAACAGAGGAGCGAAAGGGCACGCCGGCGCAACCGGTGATCGTACGGTCCGAGCAGGTCGCGACTCTCTGGGGATTCCCTGATTGGCTCAGCCCGCTCTTCGGTCCGCTGTCGACGGCGGGCTTCGTGGCCGTGATGGTCATCTTCATGCTGCTCGAGCGCGAAGATCTGCGAGGGCGGGTGATCGGCCTCATCGGCCACGGTCATCTGGCCGTCACGACGAAGGCGTTCGAGGAAGCCAGCAGGCGGGTGAGCCGGCAATTGCTGATGCAGGCGCTGGTGAACACCATCTACGGTGCCTGTGTGGGCGCAGCGCTCGCGTTCATCGGGGTGCCCTACCCGCTGTTCTGGGCGGCGCTCGGCGCGGCGCTCCGCTTCATTCCGTACGTGGGACCGATCATCGCGGCGGGCGGCCCGCTGCTCGTCGCGCTCGCCGCGCTCCCGGGCTGGCGCCAGCCGCTCGAAGTCGTCATCGTCCTCGTCGTCCTCGAGCTGTTCACGAACCTCGTGCTGGAGACGATGCTGTATGCCGGCGCGGCGGGCGTCTCGCAGGTGGCGCTGCTCGTCGCGGTCGCGTTCTGGACGTGGCTGTGGGGCCCGATGGGACTGCTGATGGCGACGCCGCTCACCGTCTGCGTGGTCGTCCTCGGCAAGCACGTCCCCGGGCTGTACTTCCTCTCGACGCTGATGGCCGACGCGCCGGCGCTCTCGCCCGAGTTCCGCTATTACCAGCGGCTGCTCGCACGGGATCAGAGCGAGGCGGCCGAGCTGGTCGACCGTTACGTTGTCGATCAAGGGTTCGATCGCGTGTTCGACGGGTTGCTGCTGCCCGCGGTGAGCTACGCCGAGTACGACCGGGGGAGAGACCGGCTGTCGGACGAGGACGAAGCCGCGGTGGTGGAGGCGACCCGCGACCTTCTCAGTGACCTCGGCAGCCGGCCGCGCGGTCCTGCAGCCGCGGCGCGGGACGCCGCGTCGGCCCTCGCGCAGGAACCGTCCGGCGCCCCGCCGCCGCTGCGCGTGCTGGCCTACCCCGTGAGCGGCGCACCGGACGCCGTGGCGGTCGCGATGCTGCAACTGCTGCTGCCTGGCACCGGCATCACGCTCGACGTCGTCGCGGCGCCCACGCTCGTGGCCGAGGTGGTCGCGCTGGCGCAGCGGGGCGGATACGCGGCCGTCTGCGTCGCGGAGCTGGCACGGAGCGCGCCCTCCAAGTCCCGCTACCTCGTCAAGAAGCTGCATGCCGCGCTGCCCGACGTGCGGATCGTCGTGGGCCGCTGGGCGCCGCCCGATCTGGCTGACGACGGCACGGCCGCGCTGATGGCGGCGGGTGCGACACACGTCACCTCGACGCTCATCGAGACGCGCGACCGGCTGTCCGAGCTCGCCCGCGTGGCCGCTGCCGTCGCGCCCGTGCGCGCGACGGCGTAACGCGTCTGGGCGGAGTCGTCAGAGGCGAGGGAGCCCGTGCTCGATCGAAACGCCCGGCTACCGTTCGATGCCCCTCGTCCCGCGGCGCCAGGCTCATCGCTCACAACTCATGACTCGCGTTGGTCATGACCCGTCGCCGGCGGCGCTGAGGACTGCAGTCCCAGCCAGTCCGCGATGGCACCGATCACCTGCGGACCCCACATGAGCACGTCGTCGTTGTGGCCGGCGTCGCGGACGATGACGAGCCGCTTTGGCGCTGGTACTCGGGCGAAGAGGGCCTCGCTGTCCGCGAGCGGCACGATCTCGTCGGCATCGCCGGCGATGACGAGCGTCGGCGACACGATCTTCGCGATCCGGTCGATCGACGCGAACCGATCGCGCAGCAGCCAGCGGGCGGGCAGGAAGGGATAGTGATGCGCCGCGACCTCGACGAAGGACGTGAACGGCGATCGCAGAATCAGCGCCGCGGGCGGGTCTTCGGCGGCAAGACGCACCGCGACGCCCGTGCCGAGTGACTCGCCGAAGAAGACGATCCGCCGTGGATCCACGTCTGTGCGTTCTTTGAGATATCGGAGGGCTGCGCGCGCATCGCGCGCGAGGCCGGCCTCGAACGGCAGTCCCGGGTTGCCGCCGTAGCCGCGATAGTCGAAGAGCAGCACGGCGGCGCCGAGGCGCGACAGGCGTGCCGCGAGCGGCGCCCGGTGGCCACGATTGCCGGCGTTGCCGTGGCAGACGAGCACCGTGTAGCCCGACGGTGGACCGGCCGGCTCGACGAACCAGCCGGCGAGATCCAGGCCGTCCTCCGTGCGGAACTCGACGGCCTCCGCGCCCGGCAATCCCACGTCGGCCGGAGCCGGCAGATCGCTCGACGGGAAGTACATCAGCGAACGCTGGCCGAACCAGATGACGGCCAGGACCACGAGCAGGATCAGCGCGAGCGACGACGCAGCCACGAAACGAGTGTCGCGCATGTGGGACAATCTGTGGCCGGACGATCGCCGCGCGGTGCGGATTCGATCAGGAGACCGACGCATGGCAGGAATGCACGAGATCGACTACCGGATCATCGGCGAGGACCTTCAGTACGTCGAAGTGGAGCTCGACCCCAACGAGGCCACGGTCGCCGAAGCCGGCAGCATGATGTACATGGACGACGGCATCGAGATGGAGACCGTCTTCGGCGATGGCTCGCAGAAGCAGAGCGGGTTCATGGGCGCCCTCATGGGTGCCGGCAAGCGCCTGCTCACGGGCGAATCGCTGTTCATGACGGTGTTCCTGAACCGCACTGCCCAGAAGCGCCGCATCGCGTTCGGCGCGCCGTATCCCGGCCGCATCGTGCCGGTGCACCTCTCCGAAATCGGCGGCGAGCTCATCGCGCAGAAGGATTCGTTTCTCGCCGCCGCCAAGGGCGTCAGCATCGGCATTGCGTTCCAGCGGAAGCTCGGCGTGGGATTGTTCGGCGGCGAAGGGTTCATCATGCAGCGCCTGCAGGGGGATGGGTGGGCGTTCGTGCACGCCGGCGGCATGCTCACCGAACGGACGCTCGCGTCCGGCGAGCTCATCCGCGTCGACACCGGCTGCATCGTCGCGCTGCAGCCGTCGGTGAGCTATGACATCGAGTACGTGGGAAAGATCAAGACGGCGCTCTTCGGCGGCGAGGGTCTGTTCTTCGCGACGCTGCGCGGTCCGGGCAGGGTCTGGCTCCAGTCGCTTCCGCTGAGCCGGCTCGCCAACCGGATCGTCTCGGCCGTGCCGGGCATCACGCGCGGCGGCCGGGAGGAAGGGTCGGTTCTCGGCGCGCTCGGCGGCTTGCTCGACGGCGACAACTGACCCGGGCGCGCGTGGCCGCGCGCTCGGCGTCCTCCGCCGGCCGCTCGACGCGCCGGTGAGCCGGCTACGACGCGGCGGCCCGCGCCTCGCGTTGTTCGTCGAGATAGTCGGCGATCTCGAGCCGGAGATTGTGCGGGTTCGTCGCGTACGTCATCGCCACGTCGGCCGACACGACGCCGGCGCGGATCAGCCGTTCGAGCTCGCCGTCGAAGTGCTGCATGCCGTCCTCCTGGCCGACGCGCATCGCATCGAGCAGCGTCTTGCCGTCGCCCTCACCGTTCTGGACGTACTCGCGCGTGCGCAGCGTGGCCTTGAGGATCTCGACGACGGCCACGCGTCCCGGCCGGTCCTGCCGCGGGACGAGCCGCTGCGAGAGGATGTACTCAAACGCCTTCGACAGCCTCGTGCGGATGCCCTGCTGGTCGCCCAGAGGGAACACGCCGACGATGCGCTCGATCGTCTTGGAGGCGTCGATGGTGTGCAGCGTCGACAGCACGAGGTGCCCGGTCTCCGACGCCTCGAGGGCGATCTCGATCGTCTCGCGGTCGCGCATCTCGCCGACGAGGATCACCTTGGGCGCTTCGCGCAGCGCGGCACGGAGCGCCGTGCTGAACGACGGCGTGTCGCTGTAGAGCTCGCGCTGGTGAATCGTGGCCTTCTTGTGCGCGTGGAGGAACTCGACGGGATCTTCGATCGTGATGATGTGAATCGCGCGCTCGTCGTTCATCCGATCGATGATGGCCGCGAGCGTGGACGACTTGCCGGAGCCGGTCGGCCCGGTGACGAGCACGATGCCGTGGCGCAGGCCGACGATCGCGCCGAGCTGCTCGGGAAGCCCGAGCTCCGCGAAGCCTGGAATCCGCATCGGGATGACCCGCATGACGATCGCGAACGTGCCGCGCTGGCGAAAGATGTTGACGCGGAACCTGGCCACGCCGGGCAGGACGTACGACAGATCGGCGGATCCGTCTCGCTGAAGCTGCTCGGCCGCGACGGGATGACCGGCGATGAGATCGCCGGCGAGCTCCGCGATCTGCTGCGGGGTGAGCTGTTCGAACCCGCGGAAGCGCAGCTCCACGAGCTCGCCCCGCACTTCGACCTGCGGCGCTCGTCCCGGCGAGAAGATGAGGTCGCTCACGTGCTCGCGGCCGTGGAGCATGGACGCGATCAACTGCTGAGTCGGCACGGCCGGCGCGGTGGGATCGGAGGATGTGGTCACGGGTTGCCTCGTAGGGCTATCGGCCCGACGCGCGTGAGACTGAAGGGCGGCCCGGTCTCGGGCGATGTCGGGCGCGTTCGCGTGATCGCTGGACGAGTGCGGGATAACTCAGGCCCGCCGGCACGCTCCGCCTCGCCCGACGAGGCGGCAGCGGGGCGCGCCTGCATGCGGGCCCTGGCACATCGCGTGCTTCTACGAGGCCAGTAGGACGCGATCGGCCCGACCGACATGGATGAAATCTCGCTTCCCGCCGATGTGTGGGCGCTCGCCGGCCGGCTGGTCATTGCGACGCTGCTCGGCGCGGCCGTGGGCCTGAACCGGGAGATGTCGCTGAAGCCGGCCGGGTTGCGCACGCACGCGCTCGTCTCGCTCGGCGCGGCCCTCATGATGCTGACCGGCTTGCTGCTGACGTCGGCCGAGCAAGGCGATGCGGCGGCGCCCGGCCGCGTCATCCAGGGCATCGTCGCCGGCGTCGGCTTCATCGGCGGCGGCGTCATCCTCCATCGCGCCGACCTTCGAGGCGTGCACGGGCTCACGACGGCCGCGTCGATCTGGATTGTCGCGGCGACGGGGATCGCGGTCGGCGCCGGCCTCTGGCGCGCGGCCGTCATCGCCGTGCTGCTGTCGCTGCTGATCCTGACGTTGGGCGGTCCGATCGATCGCGTCGTGCGTCGCACGCGCGGCGATCGATCGGACGACGACTGACCCGCCGGCCACGGCAGGCGCCGCGGCTTTTTCCTTCATCCCCGGCAAAATCGCTTTCAGCCGCACGCCCGTCGCGCGAGGTGATGCTGTTCGATCACCCAACCGCGGCGGATCGCGTCGTCGCCGCAGCGGCATCGCTCTTGCTCAATCCAATGCCGCATGGAGTCGCTGGCCACCGTCGTGCCCCGCTGGGAATGGCGCGCGTTCGCCAACACGTTCGGCGACGTCGACGATCGCATCCGCGCTCAGGCGTCGGAGATCCGATCGAGCGCCGAGACGTACGTCCTGTGCCGCGACTCGGACGCCAACGTGAAGATCCGCCACGGCGTGCTCGACGTGAAACGTCTCCAGCGCGCAGAGCACGGCCTCGAGCTGTGGTCGCCGATCCTCAAGGTCGCGTTTCCCATCGACGCCGGCACGATCGCGGCGGTCTTCGCCGAATGGGGGCTCGTGCCGCCTGAAACAGGATCGCGGGCGCTCACGATGGACGAGTTCCTGTCGGATGTGGTCGCGCCGACGACCGCACTGCGCGCAGTCGCGGTGCAGAAGGAGCGTCACGGGGCGCTCATCGGCGGCTGCGCGGTGGAAGTGGCCGCACTGCTCGTGGACGGCCGTCCAATTCGCACGATCGGCGTCGAGGCGGAAGCGGCGGATCTCGTGCGGCGCACGGTGCACACGCTCGGCCTCTCGGCCTTCCGAAATCTCAACTACGTGACGGCGCTGAAGGAGCTGACCGGCATCGCCGCCACGTCCCCGTACCACCGCGCGCCGGGAGGGCGCTTGTCATGAAGACGTTGCGAATCGTGCTGGGTCTCGTTCTTGTCTCCGCTTGCGCCGCCGGCATCGCCCATGCGCAGGCCCCCGCGCCGCCGGCCGATGAGCAGACGCCGCCCGAACCCGTGAACGTGTTCCAGGGCGCCGGCATCCTCATCGCGCAGAGTCCAGACCAGCGCTTCAAGTGGTGGGTGGACGGGCGGCTCAACCTCGACTCGGCGTACTACTTCAACAGCGACAACACGCTCGCGAACGGCGTCGAGCTCCGCCGCGCGCGCTTCGCGCTGAACATGCAGCTCTGGCGGACGTGGGTGTCGCAGTTCGACGTCGACTTCGTCGAGAACGCCGTGGACGTGAAGGACGCGTGGGTCGGCTACTCGGGGCTGTCGAACACGCTCATCCGCGCCGGCAACTTCAAGACGCCGTTCGGCCTCGAGACGCTGACCTCGTCACGTTACATCACGTTCATGGAACGCTCGCTGCTCGACAACTTCTCGCCGGACCGGCGCATGGGCGTTGGCATCTCGCACTGGCGCGATCGGTGGCAGGCGTCCGGGGGCGTGTTCGGTCCCGAGCTCGGCGACACCATCGACGAGATCGGCCAGGATCAGACCTACAGCGTCGTCGGCCGCGTCACCGCGCTGCCGATCGGCGGAGAGACGACGTTCGTGCACGTCGGCGTCGCCGCCGCGATGATGAAGCCGACCGCCGCCGTGAACGAGGATCTGTCTGACGCGAACCGCTGGCGCGTGCGGGCCCGTCCCGAGACGCACGTCAATCGCGGGCGGTTCATCGACACCGGCAACGTGAGGAACGTCGACCATGCGAGCCTCTACGGCGCCGAGCTCGCCGCGGCGGCCGGCTCGTTCTCGTTCCAGAGCGAGTACAACCGGGAAGTGCTGCGCCGGACGCAGGCTGGGCTCGCGGAGCCAACCTACGACGGCTGGTACGCGTTCGCGAGCTGGTTCCCGACGGGCGATCGGCGGCCGTACGATCGGACGGCCGGTGAGTTCTCGCGCATCGTGCCGAAGAGCACGCGCGGCGCGCTGGAGCTGGCGGTCCGCTACTCCACCATGGACCTGAACGACGCCGGGGCGAACGTGCTCGGCGGCAAGCAGGAGATCGTCACGTTCGGCGTCAACTGGTACGCGAACGCGAACGTTCGGCTCATGGCGAACTACCTGTACGTCAAGGGCGACGGGAACGCGGATGGCGACCGCGACTACGTCACGGGCGACACGTTCAACGTGTTCCAGATGCGGCTCGGGTTGATGTTCTGAGCCGCGGCTGTCCCTGCGCATGACGCCCGGGAGCCTCACGGCTCCCGGGTCCGATCGGAGGACGTCATGGCCCGCGAGATCGAGCGCAAGTTCCTCGTGGCCGGCGGCGAATGGAAGGCCGGCGCGGCCGGCGTGAGATTCCGCCAGGGCTATCTGTCCACCGTGAAGGAACGCACGGTGCGCGTGAGAACGGAAGGGCCGCGCGCGGTGCTGACGATCAAGGGGCTCACGACCGGCGTCACGCGCGCCGAGTTCGAGTACGAGATCCCCGTCGCCGACGCCGACGAGATGCTCGACACGCTCTGCGAGCGGCCGCTGATCGACAAGACGCGCTATCGCCTCGACGTCGGCGGCCGGACGTGGGCGGTCGACGAGTTTCACGGCGAGAACGAAGGCCTCGTGACGGCCGAGATCGAGCTCGACGCCGCCGGCCAGGCGTTCGATCGGCCGGCCTGGCTCGGCCCCGAGGTCTCTGCCGATCCGCGCTACTTCAACGTCAACCTGATCGCGCGTCCCTACCGAACGTGGAGCGCTGGCGAGCGACAGTCCTCATGAGCGGTACCCGGCTCACCGACGCGCCCGACCGTGCGCTGACGCCGTCAGCCGAGCCGCAGGCTTCGACGGCCGTCGAAGACCCGCTCGACATCGAACGCCACAAGCTCTCGGTTGTGGTGGAACGTCCATCCGGGCCGGCCGAGCGCTGGATGAAGTACCTGGGGTTCCCGCTGGGGCTCGCGGCATTCGGCGCGATCCTCGCGATGCCGGCGCCGGTCGGGCTGACCGGCAACGGCCAGGCGGCGCTGGCCGCCTTCGCGCTCGCACTGATCTGGTGGATCGCCGAACCCATCCCGACGCACGTCACCTCGCTCGTGCTGATGGTCGTGCTGATCCTCACCGGCGCCTGGAGCGAGGCGAACGTGCTCGGCGTGCTGGGGCTCGACGTCATCTGGCTGAACGTCATGGCGTTCATCCTGAGCGCCATCCTGATCAAGACGCATCTCGCGAAACGGCTCGCGCTGCTGCTGCTCGTGCGCTTCGGGCACCGCGCCGGCACGACCCTGCTCGCCCTGCTGGTCGTGCAGCTCGCGCTGGCCCCGCTCATTCCGGCGACCGCCGCCCGTGCCGTCATGACGCTGCCGCTCATGCTCGTCGTGGCCGCCATCTACCAGTCGACGTCGCAGTCGCCGACGAACTTCGGGCGCAACCTGTTCCTCCAGAATCTGCTCGGGATCAACATCTTCTCCTCGGGATTCATGACCGGTTCCACCGCGAACCTCATCGCGGTCGGTTTCATCCTGACGATGGGCGGCACCCGCGTGTACTACACGGACTGGATGTTCGCCAGCTTGCCGGTGGCGCTCGTCGCGATGGCCATCGCGTGGTGGATCGGCCCGCATCTGCTGATGAAGATCCCGAGCGAGCAGTCAGTGCCGCGGCTGGCGGGCGGCCTCGACTCGCTGAAGAGCCAGCTCGCCCGAATGGGACCGCTCACCTTCGGCGAGAAGAAGGGCCTCGCGATCTTCGGGCTGGTCGTGTTCCTGTGGGTGACGGATCGCTTCCAGATGGCGTGGTTCGGGTTCGGGATCTCGGCCGTGGTGGCCGCGATGCTCGGCGGTATCCTCGCGCTCACCCCGAGGCTCGGCCTGCTGAAGTGGAACGACACGGACATTCCGTGGCACCTGCTGATCTTCAGCGCCGGCGCGTACGCCGGCGGGCTGGCGCTCGATCAGACGGGCGCCGCGCGTTGGGCGATCCAGCGCGTGTTCGAGAGCGTGCACCTCGGCCGTGACATGAGCTTCTGGACGGTCTACGTCGTCGTCATCGCGCTCAACATGTACGCCCACTTCTTCTTCACGTCGAAGACCATGCGCACGGTGATCATGATCCCCATGGTGATCGGCATCGCGCAGTATCTCGGCTACCCGGTGCTGTCGCTCGCGCTGCCGGCGGCCTTCACGATCGACTGGGTGATCGGCCTGCCGATCAGCGCCAAGCCGAACCTGATTCTCTTCACGACCGGCCAGTATTCGGTGCTCGATCAGCTCAAGTACAGCCTCGTCATGACGACCATCGGCGTCGTGCTGCTCGTGGTCGCCGGCATGACCTGGTTCCGGTTCCTGGGGATCACGCCATGAAAGCGGCCATCCTCCTGTCGGGGCTGCTGTGGACGCACCTCGCGCCGTCGCGGGCGGACGCGCAGGTGATCGACCGCTACCTGGAAACGGTGGACGTCGATCGTCAGGGCGACGCGAGCGTGACCGTGACGCTCGAAGTCGCGGGCGGCGCGGGAGGACTGTCGGTGCGTATTCCGGCGGCCGGCCGGCGGCCCGGCCCAGTCAGCGTTACCGGCGATGCACGGCTCAGCGTCTCCGTCGTGACCGACGGCCCTGCGTGGATCGTCGTCGAAGGCGGTGACGAGGTGGTGAGGCCCGTCACGATCGGGCTGCGCTATCGGACGGCCGGTATCGTGGACTTCGGCGGGCCGGCGCTCGCGCACGGCAACCGGCGCCTGTCCTACCGATTCGTGAACACGCACGACGCCATCATGCGCCGCGTGGAAAGGACCGTCGTGCTTCCCGAGCCGCAGATCGTGTCGAGCGTGGACGACGTCGTGCCTGCCGCTGGCGAGACCTCGGTCAGCGTGCCGTATGCGCTCGAGACGCGCGGCGGGCGCGCCGCCGTGACGATCGGCACCGCCGAGCTCGCGGTCGGCGCGGAGCTCGGCGCGACCGTCGTGTTCAGATCCAGACCGTCGTGGCTGCCGCTGCTGCTGGTGCTGGCCGCGGCCGCGGCGGCCTACCTCTATGCCTTCCGCGACCTCGCCCGTCCGGGCCGTCTCACGCCTGAGCGGCCCTGACGGGACGCAGGCGCGACGTGCCTCATGGCGCGACGACGGTGAAGGGCAGGGAGCCCATCGAGCGGTCCCACATGATCGCCATGCGTCCGCCGGTCGGCGTCATGTCGGCGAACTGCCAGGTCAATTGCTCGATGCGGTACGGCAGCGTCTCCACCTTCATCGGCGCGCGGACGACGTCCTTGTCCGGCGTGTAGTTGAACGCGCCGTACAGCGCCTCCTTGTTGTTCGGATCGTATTTCGTCTGCGCCGGCCAGTTCGACACAATGAAGGTCCACTGGGTCGGCTGCTCGAGGTGGATGAAGAGCGTGTGCTCGCCGGCCGGCACCGTGACGCCGCCGATGACGAGCGGGACCTCGGAGCGCAGGCGCGTGGTGAAGTTCGCGCCGGCGCGCCACACGACCGCGTCGGGACCGTTCGTGGCCTTGCCGTAGTCGGCGCCCGTTCCCGTGAACGCGTCACGGCCGCGCAGCAGCGGGCGGCCGTAGAGGATGTCGATCCACTTGCCGCCGACATACCGGGCGCCCCCCATCGTGTAAGTTTGCCGATCGGCCTGCTCCCACTTGCCGAGCACCTGGACCGACGCGATGCCGTCAGGGCTGAGCGGCCGCGCCGGCGTGCTCTGCTGTGCGATGACGCCGACGCCACCTGCGAGCAACGCGACGGCCGCGACTGCCAGACGAATCCTCATGATGGAACCTCCAGAGCGAGCGCAGCGTTCCGGCACGCGGACGTTCCGCGGTGGGCGCTCGATCCTGCCGAGAATACCACCGCCGCACATCGGGTCGTGCGGACCGGTCGTTCGCGCGACCGCACGGAGACCGTCGCGGTGCAGGCAACGGGCACATCCGGTCTCCTGCGCGTCAACTGCAACCGACGTGGAAGATCGGCTGTGTAGCCGATGTATAGGTCTCGAGCGAGAGGGAGTGTGAGAGAGACAAAGGCGAGCGCGCGCCATGGAACCGATCCTGCATCGACGATCCTCACGAGCTCCCGAGCGGAGGACTCCATGCGCTTTCTTCAGCCACTCGCCCTTGCGTTCGTGCTCGCCGTCGCCGGTGCGCTCGCGACCGGGATGCGGCCAGGCTGGCCGTTCTCCACGCTTCTGATCGGTGCGACGCTCGCCGCGGCGATGACCGGCCTCGTCGCGTCCGTGTTGCAGTTCCTGCCGGAGCGGCTCTACCTGCCGTTCGCGATTCTGGCGGGCGCCGTGGTAGCGCTCTTCGTATCCGCGTCGCTGCAGGCGATCGAGGTCATGGGGTTTGGTTCCGTCCGCGACACGACGGTCTACGTGTGGCCCGTCGCGGCGATCGTCACCCTGCTCGTCAGCCGCGCGTCGGGCATGCGGCTGCCGTCGCTCAGACGCCGCCGGTCACTGTCACGTTGATGCGCGAGAAGAGGGCGGCGGCTGCACTCTCGGCGGGGCGCCATCACGCTCGCCCGAACCCGCGGCCGCGACATCGGTCGTCGACGATAGGACTTCGCAGGAGCTCCACTCCTAACCAGATCGGATCTCGGCGCACCCATCCGGCCGTCCGCCGAGCCGGGTCTCTGTCCATTTCGAGTAAGTAGTCTGGTGCGTGTTTCTACGAGCGTGTGTTCATCCTGCTTATTTCCGCACTGCGGGTATACTCTGTCGAGAGGTAACTACGTGGCCAAGAAGCGACGAGCAGGGGCACTCGAGTACACGGCGGAGAACATCGGTGCGGCGTTGGGACAACTGGCGCGACGTTTCGACGCGTTGAAGCAGCAGCGCGCCGAGTTGAACGCCGAACTGCAGCACATCGTGAAGTCGACGCGCGACATCGTTGTCGACGGCGTCAGCGCCGCCTGGAGCGCCTCGCTGCCCACGATGGCGACCAACCGCAAGGGCGGACGGCCGAAGGGCTACACCGTGTCCGACGCGACCCGCGCGAAGCTCCGCGCCGCCTGGGAGCGACGCCGCAGCGAAGCGCAGAAGAAGGACGCGGGCTCAGCGCGCGACGAGCGCGCGGCGATCCGCAAAGCGTCCGGCAGGAAGTTCAGCAACCGGCAGCGCGGGAAGGGCTGATCACGCGAGGCGAGGTCCTGCGCCGTGCTCCCGCGATGCAGTCGTGCGGCAGGCGTCGGCCGCCTGCCCGGCTTCGCTTCTCTCGCAGCCAGTGCCGATCCTGGGCGCGCGCAAGCGTGGCCCAGTCGCGCGTCACGCACCGGACGAGATCTCGGCGGGAGACATGGGGCAGATGGCCATTGTGCGCACCTGACTCGTCGGCCCGGAGTTCGCACGCGCCGATTGGGATCATGCTGCACGGGTGAAATGCGGAGCCACCCGGGCGGTTACTGGAGAGGGCCGTACGTCGAAGTTCGAGGCGCAGGGTAGGAGCAGGAGCGATACGCCCGAGTCGTGCCAGCCCCGGACCCGGTATCGGCGTGGCACTCACCCGAGATCAGATCGGCAAGGACCCACTCGCGCAACCTGGTTCCACGAGCCCGGAGCTGCCGCGGGGTCATCGATCGCGCGCGCACCCGTTTCGAACATGGCCCGTGGCAGTGGCGCGCACCGCATGTTGCTGACAGTCAACGACTTCACTGGTGCGACCGAACCCAGTGATCGGGCGAAGGAACGGCGCACGCTGGCAACGATTCCCGGCGATCTGGTTCGGATTTCGCGCGATCGGCTCGCGGGATCGCGCGATCTGGTCGTGCCGGCCGGCGATCTGGCCGCCGAATCGATCGTCCGCTCGTCAGAAACGCGCGATCGACCGGCGCGGCGACACGATCTGGCCGCGCATTCGGGCGCGCTGGTCCAGGGAGTGTCATCCCATCTCGTGATCGGGCGGATCCTGGTCAGCCCTGCGGTCCAATTGTGTCCGGACGGCGCGCGGCACCAGCCGGGGAGATCCCGCGCGCACTTCGCAGATTCTTCTGGAAAACGGCGGGGCCGACCGGACTCGTACCCGAAAGGCGAGCGAGCCGCTCACCGAGAGCGCCCGAGCGCGTCGGAACCGGCGTCGACCGAATGGACCTGAGGGAAATGGCGGGGCCGACGGGACTCGAACCCGCGACCTCTGGCGTGACAGGCCAGCGTTCTAACCAACTGAACTACGACCCCGCGAGACTCGCTGCGTCCTGCCCGCCGCGTGGTGGGCGGTACAGGGCTCGAACCTGTGACAGCCGGCGTGTAAAGCCGGTGCTCTACCATCTGAGCTAACCGCCCCGGCCGCGAACACGCGATTATGGCACTCGGCTACCCCTTGGCGCAACCTGATGGGTGTCTCGATTACGATCGTCACGTGACGTTTGCGTCCGTCATCGGGCACGCGCCGATCGTCGACCTGCTGCGGCATGCCGCGGCGCGCGGCCGCGTTCCGCAAAGCCTCATCTTCGCCGGGCCGGACGGCGTGGGCAAACGCGTCGTCGCGCTCGCGCTCGCGCAGGCCGTGAACTGTCCACACCGCAGGGACGGCGACGCGTGCGGCACGTGCGCGACCTGTCTTCGCATCGCGCGCGGGCAGTATCCGGATGTCACGACGATCGACAAGGGGAGCGAGGCGTCGATCAAGATCCGCGTCGTCCGCGAGCGTCTGCTCGACGCCGTGGCCTATCGGCCGTTCGAAGGCGCGCGCAAGGTGTACATCATCGATCAGGCGGAGGAGATGACGCTCGAAGCGCAGGACGCGCTGCTGAAGACGCTCGAGGAGCCGCCGTCCGCCGCGATTCTGATCTTGATCACGGCATTCCCCGACACGTTGCTGGCCACGATCCGGTCACGCTGTCGGCGGCTGCGCTTCGGATGGCTGACCGAAGAAGACGTCGTCCGCGTCCTCGTGGAGCGCGAGGGCCTGGAGCCGGCGGCGGCGCGTGGCCTGGCGGCGGCATCGGGCGGCAGCGTGGCGCGTGCGCTCGCCGAGCAGTCCGGATCGTTCGACGACGACCGTCGCGCGGCGCTGGCCCTGCTGGCGGCGGCGCAGGGCGGCGCGATCCCGCCCAGGCTCAAGGCGGCCGGCGCGCTGGCACAGCACGGGTCCAAGCGTCGCGATCGCGACGCGACGCAGGAGCGCCTCGGGATCGTGCTGTCGCTGCTGCGGGACCTCGCGGCGCTGGCAGCCGACGACGGCCGCGTGCCGCTGGCGAACGAGGACGTGGCCGGCGACCTTCGCGACCTCGCGCCGGCTTTTTCCCTTCCGCGCGTGTCGGCCGCCTACTCGTCGGTCGAACAGGCGAGCCGTCACTTGGATCGGAACGCCAGCCCGAAGATCGTGGCGGACTGGCTCGCCGTCGTCATCTGACGCGATGCCTGGCCGGCCGTTGGCTCATCGCGTCAGTCTTCGGTCGACGGTTGGCCGTCGCGGGTCCACCTAGTGTCGTTGCCCATCGTTGCCATCACCACCGGGGACCCTTCGGGGATCGGTCCGGAGATCGCCGTGAAGGCTGCGGCGCATCCGGGCGTGCTGGGCGTCTGCCGGCCGGTGCTCTACGGTCCCCATGACCTCGCCGAGGTCGCAGCCTTTCCGCGAGGACAGGTGAATGCCGCGGCGGGCCGTACGGCGTACGAGACGGTCGTCCGCGCCACGATGGATGCGCTCTCGGGCCGAGTCGATGCGATTGCGACGGCGCCGGTGAGCAAGGCCGCGTTCGCCGCGGCCGGGCTTCCGTGGAAAGGCCACACCGATCTGCTCGGTCATCTGTGCGGCGCGCCGGAGGTCGCGATGATGTTCTGGTCCGACGTCCTTCGAGTCGTGCTGGCGACCGTCCACATCCCGCTCGCCGACGTGCCGCGCGCGTTGACGACCGACGGCCTCGTCGCGCTGATGGGGCTCGTCGCGGCCGAGCTGCCGAGATTCGGCGTGACGGCGCCCAGGATCGCGGTCGCCGGCCTGAATCCGCATGCGGGCGAAGCCGGCCTGCTCGGCGCCGAAGACGCCGCGATCATCGCGCCCGCGATCGCCGGCGCCCGCGATCGCGGCATCAACGCGTACGGGCCCTATCCGGCCGACACGCTCTTCGTTCGCGCCGTGCGAGGTGAATTCGACGTCGTGATCGCGATGTACCACGACCAAGGGCTCGTCCCCGTGAAGCTCATCGCGTTCGGCAAGTCGGTCAACGTGACGCTCGGCCTGCCGATCATCCGGACCTCGGTCGATCACGGCACGGCCTTCGACATCGCCGGCAAGGGCACGGCGGACGAAGGCAGCCTCGTCGAGGCCGTGCGGCTCGCCGCCAGGCTCGCGCGCGGCCGCGATCACTCCACGACGGCGGCAACCGGCTGAGAGGCGGCGGGCCGTCGCATGAGGAAGACGACCGGGATCAGCACGATGAACACGATCCCGAGGAGCCGGAACAGGTCGACGAACGCCAGCATCGACGCCTGCCGCTGCACCATCCCGTTCATCGCCGCCAGGGCGACCAGGTCGTTCGGCGTGCCGAGCAGCCGGCCGAGCGCCTGACGCGTCGCCTCGCTCGCGGGATTGTACGGGCTGATGTGCTCGCTGAGCACGGCGGCATGCGTGACGCGCGTGCGGGTCAACAGCGTGGCGACCGCGGCGATGCCGACGCTGCTGCCGACGTTCCGCATGAGGTTGAAGAGGCTCGACGCGTTGCCGATTTCCTCGCGCGGCAGGTCCGCCATCGCGACGGTCGTCAGCGGCACGAACAGCAGTCCGAGCGCGACGCCTTGAATGACCTGGGGCCAGAAGAAATCCCAGTAGCCCGCCTGGAGGTTGATGGAACCGAGCCAGATCAAGGTCCACGCGCCGACGGCGAGGCCGACGGCGATCAGCTTGCGGGGATCCACCCGCGAGGTGAGCAGCCCGACGACCGGCATCGCGATGAACGAGCCCATGCCGCGCGGCGCGAGCGCGATGCCGGCCTGCAGCGACGGGTAGCCGTAGAGCGACTGCATCATCACCGGCATCAGGACCAGGCTGCCGAAGAGCACGAAGCCGAGCGCCGTCATGAGCAGCACGCCGACCGCGAACGTGCGATGCCGGAACACGTGCAGATCCACGATCGGATGACGGGAGCGGAGCTCGCGCCAGCAGAACGTCACGAGGCCGAACATCGCGGCCACCGCCAGCCCGACGATGAGCGTCGAATCGAACCAGTCCTCCTCCTGTCCTCGATCGAGCATCACTTGGAGGCAGCCCGCGCCGATCGCCAGCAGCGACAGGCCGAGATAGTCGATCGTCGCCGACGCCGCCCGGCGCAGGTACGCCGGATCGAAGACCCACAGCCGCGTGAGCAGCACCGACACGACGCCGATCGGGATGTTGATGTAGAACACCCACCGCCACGAGTAGTTGTCGGTCAGCCAGCCGCCCAGCACCGGCCCCAGGATGGGCGCGACCACTATGCCGAGGCCCCAGAATCCCATGGCCTTGCCCCGTTCGTGCGGCGGGAACGCCTCGAGCAGGATGGCCTGCGAGAGCGGCTGCATCACGCCGCCGGTCGCGCCCTGCATCACGCGGAAGATCACGAGCACGAGGAGGTTCGGCGCGACGCCGCAGAGCATCGAGGCGGCCGTGAAGCTCGTGATCGACAGAATCAGGAGGCGCTTGCGGCCGAAGAGCGACGCGAGCCAGCCGGTCATCGGCAGCACGACGGCGTTGGCCGCGATGTACGACGTGAGCACCCAGGTCGATTCCTCGACCGTGGCCGACAGGCTGCCCGCGATGTGCGAGAGCGAGACGTTCACCACGGTCGTATCGAGCACGACCATGAACGTGCCGAACATCACCGCGACGGCGGTGAGCCACGGGTTGACGTGCGCGCCCTGCTCGTCGGATGCGGGGCGGCTCGGCGCGTTGCCGGCTCCGCCGGCTGGCGGGGATCCGTCGCTCATCGCAGGTAGACGGTCGCGTTCACCGACATGCCGGGCCGCAGCACGGCGTCGGAGGTCCTGTCGTCGAGGACGATCTTGACCGGCACGCGCTGCACGACCTTCACGAAGTTGCCGGTGGCGTTGTCGGGCGGCAGCAGGCTGAACGTCGCGCCGGTGGCGCCCGCGATGCTGTCCACGTGTCCGGCGAGCGGATGGCCGCCGAAGGCGTCGACCTCGACCTCGGCCCGCTGGCCGGCCTTCATGTCGCGCAACTGCGTTTCCTTGAAGTTCGCCACCACCCACACGTCGTCGAGCGTGGCGATCGCCATGAGCGGCTGGCCCGGTTGCACGATCTGTCCGGGTTCGACGGACCGGCGGCTGACCACGCCGTTGGCCGGTGCGCGGACAGTGGTGCGCTCGAGGTTCGTCTGCGCCTGTTGCAGCGCCGTGCGGGCCTGCAGCACGTGCGCGTCCGCGACGGCCGCCTGCGCTTCGGTCAGCGCGATTTGCTGCGGTGCCGTGGCGGCGGCCGTGGTCTGCGCTCTGGCTTGTGCGAGCGCGGCGTCGGCCTGGCCGCGGCGCGCGGTGGCCACGTCCAGATTCGCCTCGGCCTCGCGCACGGCCGCCTCCGCCGATGCGACCGCCGCACGGGATGCCTCGGCCGTCGAGGCGGCCAGATCGAATTGCTGACGGGGCACCTGGTCCTTCTGCACGAGCGGCCGCAGGCGCTCGAGGTCCTGCGCCGCACGGGTCGCGACGGCGGCGGCTTCGGCGACGCGCGCGCGCGCGGCGGCGAGCTTCGCGGACGCCGCGTCCACCTCGCGCTGCGCCGCCTTCAGCGCGGCGTCGGCGCTGCCGGTGCCGGCCTCGGCGATGTCCTGGCCGCTCCTCGCCGTCGCCGACGTCACCGGCACGCTGCTGCGCGCCGCGCGGGCCGCCGCTTCGGCCGCCGCGAGGTCGGCCTCGGCGCGCGCCAGCGCGATCCGGTAGTCGTGGGGGTCGATCTCGACGAGCACGTCGCCGGCGTTGACGGTCTGGTTGTCGCGCACGTGCATCGCCAGCACGGCACCGCCGACGCGGGCCGCGACGGGACTGACGTGGCCGCTGACCTGCGCGTCATCGGTGGACTCGCGCGGCGAGAGCACCGTCCACAGCCAGTAGCCGCCGACGAGCACGGCGACGGCCAGCCCGCCGAGCATCCACGGGCGCCACGAAGAAGAAGCACGAATCGCCACTACGGGTGTCCTCCCACCAGCGTCAGGAACCGGGTTTCGCCCTCGCCGAGCGCCCGCGCGAGCTCGATCTTCGCGAGGTTGTGCCCGTAGACGCTGGCGATGTAGTGCTCGCTGGCGCGGGTCACCGCCTCCTGGGCCTGAACGAGCTCGATGCTGCTGGCGACGCCGGCGCGGAAGCGATCCTGCGCTTGTGTCAGCGCCTCGCGCGCGAGCGCGGCTTCTTCGGCCGCGGCCTCCACGCGCGCGGCGGCGGCCTTGACGTCGAGCAGCGCCGCGGAGAGGTCGTACCGCACGCCGACCGTCGCATCCGCCAGCTCGGCTTCGCGCCGGTGCAGCGCCGCATCGGCGCGCTGCACGTTGGCCGCCGTCCGTCCGCCTTCGAAGATCGGGACGTGCACGCTCGCGGCAATCGTGTAGGTGCGCTCGGCCGTGCCGGCGCTCGTGCCGAGCGCGCCGAGGTCGGTATCGAGCCGGAGGCTGGGCAGCCGGCCGCTCGCGGCGGCCTGTCGCGCCTGTCGCGCCGCGTCCACGCGGGCGGTGGCGCTCCTGACGTCCTGGCGGTGCTCGAGCGCCTCCGCGAGACCCGCCTCTTCGGTCATCTCCGGGGCCGCGACGTAGTCGACGCGGTCGCTCAGCTCGAACGCCTGCCCGGCGGGCAGGCCGATGGCGCGCGCAAGCTGCAGCTTGCGCTTGGCCAGCAGGTTCTCGGCGTCGATGAGCCTGGCCCGCGCGCCGGCCAGTTGGGTCTGCTGCCGCAGGACGTCGATGCGCGCCACGAGGCCGGCCGCGTGCTGATCCTCGGCCAGCGTGACCAGCGCCTGCGCCGTCTCGCGCTGCGACCTCGCCGACTCGACGCGGGCGCCATCGGCGAGCGCCTGCAGGTACACGTTGCCGACGGCGAGCACGACGATCTCGCGGACGCGGCGATCGTCGGCCTGCGCGGCCGCAGCCATGGCCCGCTCGGCGCGCCACTCGTGCAGGGCGGCGGCGTCGAACAACGGCGCCGACAGGGCCACGCGCGCGTCGAACACGGGGAACGGGCCGATCAGGCTGGGCAGGTCGCCGAAGCCCGTGAACCCGAACGCGGCGGTGTTGAGCACTTGATCGCTCTGGCGCACGGTGGCGGCGGCGTGAGGCAGGAGCGCGCTGAGCGCCTGGAGGCGCGAGGCGGCCGCGGATCGGACGTCGCTGGCGCTCGCGACGACCGCGAGATTCGCCGTCAAGCCGCGCTCGATGGCGCCGCCGAGCGAAAGCTGCAGCGGTTCCGGTGAGACGTTGCCGGTGGGCACCCCTCGAGCGAGCAGTTCGGGCGTGAGCGCCTGTGCGGCCGCGAGCGGGGCGCAGGCGAGCAGCAGGAGCAGCGAGCGAAGGGCGGCGATGGTCATCGGCGGGCGAGTCCTTGCCAGAGGAGCGATGCGGCGGCACTGGCGATCTCGTCGATGCTGCCGGCGTGCCAGCCTCGGATGCGATGGATGGTCAGGCCGTGCGCGAGGCTCACGATGGCCCTGGCGATCGCCGTGCGCCGGCTCGCGGCGACGGCCGTGCGCGGCGTGGCGTGTTGGAGCGCGGCTTCCCACGCCTGGACCTGAGCGGCGAAGACCCGGCCGAGCGTGTGCCGCGCTTTCTGCCGGACGTCGGGGCTGATCTCGAACTGGCAGTGCTCGATGAACTCGCGCCGCTCGTCGAAGAACGTCAGCGTTGCTTCGAGGTACTCGCGCAGCCGGCGATCGAGCGGCTCCGCTCCGGTGATGACGGGCAAGGTCGCGTCCTGCAATTCCCCGAGGTCGCGCGTCAACAGTTGCGCGAGGATTTCGTCCTTCGACCGGTAGTAGAGGTAGACCGTGCCCTTCGCCAGCCCCGCCGCCCGGGCGATGCCGTCCACCGTCGTCTCGGACACGCCGCGCCGCTCCAGGCTGTCGCGCGCGGCCGCGAGGATCTGGCCGCGCCGGAAGTCGGCCACGACATCGGTCTTGCTGACTCGGCGTGAACTCATGGGTCACTGAAATGACCGGACGGTCATTTCTGACAGTCTAGCAGACCACTGCCTCGCGCAAACGCGAGCTGCGTGTCCGGGCTATCGGGAGACGGCCTGGAAGGACGGTCGGGTTCCACGCGTCCGGGCAGGACGCGCGGCGTCGGTACGCGGCGGCTGTCGGGACCGCCCGCGCGGCGCCTCACGCCGCGGCCGACGAGTCAACCTTGGCCGCGGTCGGCCTGGAGCCGGGCGAGATCGGCGTCGACCATCATGCGGATCAGCTCCTCGAACGAGACGGAGGGCGTCCAGCCGAGCTCCCGGCGAGCCTTCGTGGAGTCGCCGATGAGATGGTCGACTTCCGCCGGCCGCAGAAACGCCGGATCCTGGACGACGTGCGCGCGCCAGTCGAGGCCGACGTGATCGAACGCGGTCTGCACCAGATCCTGCACCGAGTGGCTCTCGCCGGTGGCGATGACGTAATCGTCCGGCGTCGGCTGCTGGAGCATCATCCACATCGCCCGGACGTAGTCGCCGGCGAATCCCCAGTCGCGCTGGGCCTCGAGGTTGCCCAGCCGCAGCTCGGTGGCGAGCCCCAGCTTGATCCGCGCCACGCCGTCCGTCACCTTCCGCGTGACGAACTCCAGGCCGCGGCGCGGCGACTCGTGGTTGAAGAGGATGCCCGAGACCGCGAACAGGTCGTAGCTCTCGCGGTAGTTCACCGTGATGTAGTGCGCGAAGACCTTCGAGACGCCGTACGGACTGCGCGGATAGAACGGCGTGGTCTCCCGCTGCGGCACCTCGCGGACCTTGCCGAACATCTCCGACGACGAGGCCTGATAGATCCGGATCGACGGGTCGACGACGCGGACCGCCTCGAGCACGCGGGTCACGCCCTGGGAGTTGAACTCGCCCGTGAGCATCGGCTGTTCCCAGGAGGCGGGCACGAACGACATCGCCGCGAGGTTGTAGACCTCGTGCGGCCTCACGCGCTCGAGCGCGCGGATGAGCGAGAGCTGGTCGAGCAGGTCCCCGGGGATGAGCGTGATGCGGTCGAGCACGTGCGCGATACGCCAGTAGTTCGAGCTCGACAGGCGCCTGGTCATGCCGGTGACCTCGTAGCCCTGCTCGAGCAGCAGTTCCGACAGATAGGACCCGTCCTGTCCCGTGATACCCGTGATTAGCGCGCGTTTCGCCATACCGGCCGACCACGATAGCACGCGGGCCCGACAGCGTAGAATCGTGGCGGTGCCGGTCGCGATCCTGATCGTCAACTACCGCGTGTACCGCCACGTCGATCGCGCGTTGACCTCGCTGCGATCGTTCCTGCGTCCGGACGACGAAGTGGTGCTCGTCGATCACGCGAGCGATCCGGTCGAGCTCGCGGCTCTGCAGTCCAGGCATCCCGCGGTGACGTTCCTCCCGTCCAGTGCGAACCCAGGATTCGCCGCCGGCGTGAACCGCGCCGCGCGCGCGAGCCGGTCCCCCCATCTGCTCTGGCTCAATCCCGACACGGAGCTCGCCGGCCCGGTGCTCGACGGGCTCGAGGCATGGCTGTGCGAGCATCCCGACACGGCGGTCGTCGGCCCGCGCGTGCTGGATCCGGACGGACGCGTGGACGCATCGGCCAGACGCTTTCCCGGTCCGACGGCCGCCATCGCGGGGCGCTCGACGTGGCTCACCCGGCGATACCCGAACAACTGGTTGTCGCGGCGCAATCTGCCGGCGCGCGAGGCGACGGCGGCGATGGACGTCGACTGGCTGGCGGGAGCCTGCTTGATGACGCGGCGGGACGTCTTCGAGCAGCTCGGCGGCCTGGACGAGGAGTTCTTCCTGTACTGGGAGGATGCCGACTACTGCCGCCGCGCGACGGACGCTGGCTGGCGCTGTGTGTACCTGCCGACGGTGAGCGTGCGCCACGTGGGCGGCCGGTCGGCGGCCGCCGATCCGGCGCCGGCCATCCGCGCATTCCATCGCAGCGCCGTACGCCTGCTGTGGAAGCACGGCGGGCGCGGCAGTCGCCTCTTGCTGCCGATCGTGGGACCGGCGATGGTGATGTGGGGCGAGTTCCGCGCGCGCCTGCGCCGGCGCGGGCTCCCCTCGTCGCAGTAGAACGTCGCGGCGCGCGGCCTATGCGCCGCCGCGGAGGTACCGCCCGAGCGCATCCTGCCAGGTCGGCATCACGATGCCGACGCCAGCCAGCTTGGCGTTCGACAGCGCGGCGAATCTCGGGCGGCCGGCGGCGAGCCCGGCCTCGGCCATTCGTATCGGCACGATCGCCGCCTCCGGGCGGCCGAGCTGGACGGCGGCTTCGCGCGCCAGATCGAGCCACGTCGTCCACCCCGTGTTCACGCAGTGGTACAAGCCGTACGGGGATGCCTGCTGCAGCAGGCTTTCGGTCGCCCGCACGACGTCGTCGACGTAGCTCGGCGAGACGACGCGATCGGAGAACGCCCGTACTTCGGTGCCGGTCCTGATCCCATTTGCGATGCGGTCCACGCTGCTGCGCGCGGCCGGTCCGCCGAACAGGCTCTCGACGCGCAAGACGTAGTGCCGGGGCGCCGCCGCGGCGAACCACTCGCCGAGCAGCTTCGACGACCCGTACGTGCTCCGCGGATTGGGGGCGTCGGTCTCGTCGTACGGCACGTCCGTCTCGCCGTCGAACACGAAGTCGGTGCTGTAGTGGACCAGCACCGCGCCGAGGTCCTCGGCCGCGCGCGCCAGCGTGCGCACCGCGAACGCGTTGGTCGCGAGCGCATCCAGCGGGTGCTCCTCCGCGGCATCGACGGCGTTGTACGCGGAGCAGTTGACGATCGCGTCCGGACGGAGGTCTGCGACGACACGCCGCACGTTCGGGCTCGTCAGATCGAGCTCGGCCCGCGTCAACCCGACGACCTCGTCGCGCCGCCCGAGGCCGTGCACCATCGCGGCTCCGAGCTGACCGGCGGCGCCGAGCACCAGCACTCTCATGACGGGGCTCGGTCGAAGAAGTCCCGGACGCTCGCGACGACACGGCGCTGCTGCGCCTCGGTCAGCTCCCCGTAGATCGGCAGCGCCAGCGACGAGGCGGCGGCGCGATCGGCCACGGCGAACTCGTCCGACGCACGGCCCAGCGTCGAGAAACACTCCTGTCGATGGAACGGCACCGGGTAATAGATCTCGGTTCCGACGCCGCGGTGCGCGAGGTGCTCGCGCAAGGCGTCCCGCTGTGGTGCCCGGATGACGAACTGGTTGTACACGTGCAGGCAATCGGCTGGTTCGACCGGTAGCTCGACGACGCCGTCGAGGCCGGCTTCTGCGAACAGCCGCCGGTAGCGCGCGGCGTTGCGCCGGCGCGCCTCGGTCCACGCTGGCAGGTGGGGCGCCTTCACGCGCAGCACGGCGGCCTGCAACGCGTCCAGGCGGAAATTGCCGCCGATCCGTGCATGGAAGTACTTCGGCTCCGCGCCGTGGTTGCGCAGCAGCCGGATCTCCTGCGCGAGGCGCGCGTCTCGCGTGGTGACCAGGCCGCCGTCGCCGAACGCCCCGAGGTTCTTGGAGGGAAAGAACGAGAAGCAGCCCGCCTGGCCGATGCTGCCCGCCATGCGGCCGCGGTACCGCGCGCCGATCGCCTGCGCGGCGTCTTCGACGATCGGCACGCGCGCCTCCTGGGCGATCGCGATCAGCGCGTCCATGTCGGCGGCGAGGCCGTACAGGTGGACGGGAATGATCGCGCGCGTCCTCGGGGAGATCACGCGCCGCACGGCGTCGGGCGCGAGGTTGAAGGTGGTCTCGTCGATGTCGACGAACACCGGCGTCGCGCCCAGGCGGCTGACGCAGCCGGCCGTCGCGAAGAACGAGTAGGTCGGCACGATGACTTCGCTGCCGGGGCCGATGCCGAGCGCCATCAGCGCGACGAGGATGGCGTCGGTGCCCGAGGACACGCCGATCGCGTGCTCGACCTCGAGCATCGCGGCGAGCGTGCGCTCGAGCGCCTCGACTTCGGGACCGAGGATGAACTGCTGGCTGTCGGCGACGCGCGCGAGCGCCGCCAGAATCTCGTTCCTGAGCGGCGCGTACTGCAGCGTCAGATCGAGCAGCGGGACGGCGCTGTCGCGTGAGGCTGGCGTCGTCATTGCCGGCGGCGCCCGGCTACCGTGTCACGATGCGGGGGGCACCCCAGGCGCCGAGATCGCCGTCCGCGTTGTTCTTGCCCGGCACGCTGGTGTTCGTCTTCAGATAGACCCGGACCTGTTCGCCGGCGAACTCCGACAGATCCAGCGCGTAGTCCTGCCACTTGCGCTGCGACTCGTCGCCGTACGGATTGACGACCACGTTGAGGAGCTCGTCGTCGTTGATCGACACGCGGAAGACGACGCCGTCGCCGGCCGTCGTCCAGGCGGGTTCCTGGACGGCCGCGCTGAGATGGAGCCAGGCCCGATCCGGCACCGTCACGCTCCACGCGACGCGCGTGTTCTCCTTGGTCAGGATGGCGGGCTTCGCCACGCCGGCAATCGTCGTCTCCGCGACCGAGAACGCCTCGGGCGCCGGACGCACCTCGACCGCCTGGCCGAAGCTCGAGGCGAGGTCGAGCACGACGTTTTCGGAGGAACGCCGCAGCACCAGCCAGCCGACGACGGCGGTGAGCACGAGCACGCCGATGAGCACCCATCCGGACCGTTTCATGGGCGCCATTATACTCAGTCGGCCCGGCGCCCCTTGATCGCCGATCGCGTCTCGCGCTCCGCTTCGCGGCGCCGGATCGTCTCGCGTTTGTCGATGGTGTTCTTGCCCTTGGCGAGCGCGATGGCGAGCTTCACGCGGCCCGTTTTCGTGAAGTACATCCGCAGCGGCACGATCGTCAGGCCCTTCTCCGTCGTCTTGCCCAGCAGCTTGTTCAGCTCGGCGCGGTGCAGCAGCAGCTTGCGCGCGCGGACGGGGTCGTGCGCCGCGTAGCCGCCGTGCGAGTACTGCCCGATGTGCGCGCCGATCAGATAGGCCTCGGCCCGATCGAGGCGGCAGTAGCTGTCGCGCAGGTTCACGCGCCCTTCACGAGCGGCTTTGACTTCCGTACCGGTGAGCGCGATGCCCGCCTCGAACGTCTCGAGCAGGTGGTAGTCGTGGCCGGCTTTCCGGTTGTCGGCGATGAGGCGATCCGCGCGTTGCTCGGCCATTCCGATCCGCGGGGAGACGTCGCGGCGTCGCTATTATGGCATCGTGGGGATGCGGATCGTCGTGCTCAACTGGAACGGCCGCCGATGGCTGGACGGCTGTCTCGGAGCGCTGGCCGGCGAACGTTCCGACGCCGTCGAGGTCGTGCTCGTCGACAACGGTTCGACCGACGACTCCATTGCGCTCGTGCGCGAGCGCTTCCCCTGGGTGCGCGTGCTCGCGCTCGGCCGGAACGTCGGCTTCGCCCAGGGCAACAACGAGGGCGCGGCGGGCGCAACCGCCGAGTACCTGGTCTTCCTCAACAACGACACCGTGGTCGCGCCCGGATGGCTCGCGGCGCTGACCGCGCCGGCCGAGGCCGATCCCGGCGTGGGCCTCGTGACGTCTCGCGTGCTGTTCATGGACGACGAGACGATCGACTCCGCCGGCGACGGCTACCTGCGCGCCGGCGGCGCGTACAAGATCAATCACGGCCGGCCGTCGTCGTCGGCCGCCGCGTCGGGCGAAGTGTTCGGCGCGTGCGGGGCGGCGTTGCTCGTGCGACGGACGCTGTTCGAGCGGCTCGGCGGCTTCGCGGCCCACTTCTTCATGGTGTACGAGGACGTCGATCTCTCGTACCGGGCACGGCTCGCCGGCGCGCGCGTCGTCTACGCGTCGGATGCGATCGTCCGGCACGCCGGCAGCGCGTCGCTCGGCCGCGTCAGTCCGGACGCGGTGTTCTACGGACAGCGGAACCTCGAGTGGACGTGGATCCGCAACTCGCCGCGGCCCGTGCTGCTGCGGTCCGCCCTCGCGCACGGGCTGTACATGCTGGCCGGGTGCGTCGCGTACGCGCGGCGCGGGCTGCTTCGGCCATGGCTGCGCGGCAAGGCGGCGGCGATCCGCGGCCTCCCGAGGGCGTGGGCGGATCGACGGGCCATCCAGGCGGCGGCCGTGGTCGACGCCGAGTCGCTCTGGCGCGTGATGGACGCCGGCTGGATCGGGGTGAAGCGACGCGAGAAGCGGTTCGACTTCGACCGCGAGCCTATCGCGTCGCGATCGCCGCGTAGTCCTGAAACGTGAAGAGCCTGGCGTTCAGCCGCGCCATGTTCTCGTTGAACGTCTCGGCGAGATCGGCCAGCACCGGCGTCGTCCCGGCGGGCGGCGGCGGCACGGCCTGGAGCCGCTGGGTGTCGGCGACCGGCGATCGGTAGCGCAGCCTCACGTCGTGCAAGCCGCTCACGCGCAGCAAGTACTGCAGCGTTTCGGGATGAATCGGGCGCACGTGCGACAGGTCGCGGATGTAGCTCTCGAAGAACGCCAGCCAGCACGCGGGGTTGATCGTCTCGAGCACGACGATGCCGCCGGGACGGAGCGTTCGGGCGATGGCCTCCAGCAGCCGCGCCAGGTAGTCGGGCGGCAGGTGCTCCACGACCTGGGCGGCGAAGACGCCGCCGAGCGACGCGTCCGGCAGCGATGCGACGTGCGCGAGCGCGTCGGCCTGCACGACGTCGAGCCCTCGCGCGCGCGAGGCCTCCACCATCGCGCGGTTCAGATCCAGGCCGCGCGCCGTGATGCCCTGCGCGCGCAGCAGCTCGAGGAACTCGCCGCGGCCGCAGCCGATGTCGAGCACATCGCTCGCGCCCTGGAAGAACGGCAGGTACTCCGCGAGGCCCTCGCGGATGGCCTCCGGCGAGCCGCGAAAACGGTCCTCGAACGCGAGGTACTTGAACGCGTCGAGATCGACGGCCGGCAGCGCCGGCGATTCGGCGCGTTCGGGCGCCGGCGTCTCCTCCGCCTTCGAATCGTCTGTTGTCCGCGTCGCGCCCATCTGGACCAGCCGCTCGACCTCGCCCTTGAGCGACAACGCCGTCTGTTGCGCCAACGTCGCGGTTTCTCGCACATCGTCGATGGCCGAGAGACGACGCAGCAGCCGCTCCTCGCGAGCCGAGAGCGACTCCCAGCGCTTGAGCCAGGTGTCCGCGATCGCGCTCAGCCCGGCGTTCAGGACGTCCTGGCCCCCGGCGATCGCGCGATCCTTCGTGTCCACGTAGGCGGTGACGGTCTGGAGCAGTTGCATGAGGAGCGCGTGAGCGTGGCGCTGGGCGGCCGCGTGCTGTGCGAACGCGGCGGTCAGATCCGCGATCGTCCGCCGCGCTTCCTCGTGCGCCCCGACGTTTCGATTGAGATGGTCGACGAGCACCGCGTTGAAGTGCCGCTGGGCGACGAGCGTTGGCCCGATCTGGCGCCAGATGAACCCGCGCAGTCGTCCTTTGAGCGAGCCGTCCGACGGCGGAGGATCGCCGGGCAGGATGTCCCACGCTCGATTGACGTCCGGCAGCTTCGAGGCGTCGTAGGAAGTCGGCGCGGCCGGCGTCGTCACGTCCGGCGGTACCGCGCGATCGAGCGCGGTCAGCGCGTCGTTGTAGCGGCGGTCGGCGTCCTGCCGCTCCTGTTCGAGACGTGCCAGGCGTGCGTCGAGCGTCTCGGACACGTCAGCGCGCCGGGCCCGAGGTCACGAGCCCGGTCGTGGGGCTGCTCGCGGTCGCATACCGCTTCCTGGGAATCCGTCCGGCGAGGAACGCGAGCCGGCCCGCCTCGACGGCGTGCCTCATCGCCGCCGCCATCATGACCGGATCGGCGGCGCCGGCAATCGCCGTGTTCATCAGCACGCCGTCGGCGCCGAGCTCCATCGCGACCGCCGCATCCGACGCCGTGCCGACGCCCGCGTCGACGATGACGGGCACGCGGGCCTGCTCCTTGATGATGAGCAGGTTGTTCGGATTCTGGATGCCGAGACCCGAGCCGATCGGCGCGCCGAGCGGCATCACCGCCGCCGCGCCGGCTTCCTCGAGCTTCCGGCAGGCAATCGGATCGTCGTTGGTGTAGGGCAGCACGACGAACCCTTCTTTGACGAGGACGCGCGTGGCGGCGAGCAGCGCTTCGTTGTCCGGGAACAGCGTGCGCTCGTCGCCGATCACCTCGAGCTTCACCCAGTGCGACAAGCCGGCTTCGCGTCCGAGCCGCGCCGTGCGAATCGCGTCCTCGGCCGTATAGCACCCGGCCGTGTTCGGCAGCACGAAGATCTTCTCCGTGTCGATCCAGTCGAGCAGCGAGGCTGGACCGCGTGCGCCGAGATCGACGCGGCGCACCGCCACGGTCACCATCTCGGTGCCGGACGCGTCGTGCGCGGCTTTCATGATCTCGTGCGACGAGTACTTGCCGGTGCCGACGACGAGACGCGACGCGAACGTCCGGCCGGCAATCACCAGAGGGTCGATCATGCCGTCAGCTTACCGCTATTGCGGGTGCGGCGCATGCGCGGGCCTCGACGGCCGGCCCGCGCTACCGGAAGCGCACGATGCCGCGAGCGCGGCGCGCGCCGCCGGTGTCGATCTCGTCGAGCCGCAGGCGCAGTTGGCGGACGGTCACGTCGTGCCGCGCGGCGATCGTGCAGAGCTGTGCGAAGCGCGCCGGAGGGCAATCGTCGCTGCTCACGACGATCGTCGTCACCGTGCGATTGGCGTCCAGGAGTGCGTCGAGATCGGCGATCGTGCCGAGCACGCGCAGTCCCTCCGGGCGGTCGCCGAGGCGCGCGCTGTCGTCGTCGATGAAGCCGAGCGGCGCGAGGCCGAGTGCCGGGTTGCTCGAGAGCTCGCGCGCCGCCAGCGCGCCCCTCGGACCGGCGCCGTAGATCAGCGCGCGCGGGCCGGCCGGCTTTCGCCGCCGGAGATACTCGTCGAGCGCGTTGAGCGACGCGTGCCCGCCGGCGAGCAGCAGAACGACCAACACCGCCGCCACCGCGAACGCCTGGCGCGAGTAGCCTTCGAAGCGCGTGAGGTACAGCACGGCGATCACGCTCGCGGCCGACCCGAGCGCCGCGCCCTTGGCGATCGTCAGGACGTCCGCGCTGCCCGTGCCGGAGAGCGGCCGGCGATAGCAGCCGACGAGCCACAGCGCCGAGAGGTGCAGCCCGAGCACGAGCGGGAGAATGCTGGAGAAGGAGCCCAGGAACGCCTGCAGTTGGTCGGGATCCCGGAATCTGAGGACGAGCGCGAGGTAGTACGCCACCGCGATGAGGATCGCGTCGAACAGCAGCTCGTACGTGCGGTAGCGCGTCGCGACTTCTCCCGGCAACGGCGCCGCACCGCCCGCGGCGGTCTCGACGTGTGCCAGATAGACGCCGCCCGCCGCGACGAGCGTCCCGTAGGCCGCCACCAGCATCCAGCCGACCGGGGCCGACAGCGTCTGCAGCCCGATCGCGGCACCACCGCCCGCGGCAGCCAACGCGTAGAGCGCCAGGACGGCCTTCGAATCCGGCATGCCGAGCGCGACGATTCGATGGGAGAGATGGTCGCGTCCACCGACGAACGCGCTGCGGCCCGCCAGTTGGCGCGTCAGCGTCACGAGCAGCGTGTCGGCGCACGGCACGAGGAGCAGCACGATCGCCATCGCCGCGCCGGGACTGGTGCCGTTGCCGAGATGTGTCGCGGCGAGCAGCGTCGCACCGGCGAGGACCGAGCCGAGCAGATGGCTGCCCGCATCGCCCATGAAGATCGAGGCGGGATGCCAGTTGTGGACCAGGAACCCGAACGCGCCGCCCGCGAGCGCGCTCGTGACGAGCGCGAGCGCCACGAGCGATCCGTCGCCCGGCAGCACGAGCGCCACCGCCATGAACGTCGCCGCGATGCCGGCGATGCCGGCCGCGAGCCCGTCGATGTTGTCCAGCAGGTTGAAGGCGTTCGTGATGCCGACGTACCAGGTCACCGACAGCGCGACGTCGATCCACGCGATGCCCGTCACCGACGCGGCGCCGGTGGTCCAGACGAACAGCGAGGCGGCCGCCGTCTGCCAGGCGAGCTTCGTGATCGCCCGCATCGGCCACACGTCGTCGACGACGCCGACCAGGAAGAGGGCGCCGGCGGTCGTGACGAGCGCGCGCAGGTGAGCCTGGTGGTCGTGGAAGCCGAAGGTTGTGAGGTACCAGGCGACGGGCAGGAAGACCGCTGCGATCGCGACGCCGCCGAGCTTGGGTACCGGCCGGCGATGCCAGCGATCCTCGACCGGTGCCTCGAACAGGCCGCCGCTCTGCGCCATGCGGCGCACGGCCGGCACGACGAGGACCGTCGCCGCGAGCACGACGGCGAACACCACGAGCGGCGAGTACACAGGATGCACAGGCACGGGACCGGACGGCGCCGGAGGGGGAGGCCTGCGCGTGCGCTCAGCGGCGTCAGTGTACCAGACCTGACCAGCGCGTTCTGCAGGCCGCGCCGCCACCGACGAACGCGACGATCTCCACCTCGCCGCCTTCCTGGATCATCGTTTCGGCGTATCGGGCGCGTTTGATTACGACGCGGTCGTACTCGACCGCGACGATGCGCGGGTCGATCTCGAGCATCGCGAGCAACGCGGCGATCGACATCGGACCCGGCAGGTCCTTGGGCTCTCCGTTCAGAACAATTCGCATGACACGTCACCAAGCCCGGCGAGCAGCGCGCGGGTCGCCGCCGCTGGAGGCGGCGTCAGCGCCACGGGGTCGGGCACCGGGGCTGCCGCGGCGCGTGCGATCGCCCGCTCGTAGTCGTCGATCATCCGGATCATCGAGTGCTCGCGCTCCCAGTACGCGCGGCCGGCGTCGCCGAGCGCCGCGCGCAGCGCCGGGTCGGCGGCGAGCCGCGCCATGGCCAGCCGCAGCGAGTGATCCTCGTCCAGCAGATCGACCGCCACCGTCACCGGCGCGTCGGGGTCGCCGGCCGTCCACGGCTGCCAACTGCGAGGGTCCAACGCCGGCACGTGCGCGAGGTGCGCCAGCGCCGTGGTGATGGTGGCGCGCCGATCGGCCAGCGCCTGCAGCCAGGGGCCGGACGTTTCCACGGCCGTCGGCCAGCGGAGACCGATCGCCACGTCCACGGCGCCGATCGCGCGCTCGAAGGCGTCGTCGTCGAGCGCCGGATGCCAGGTCACGGCGTCGGCGAGACCGAGCGCGGCCGTGAGCGCCGGCACGTCGAGACCCGGCGCCGGCTCGCCGGCGAGGAGCAGACGCGTGGTCGGAAGGCGGGCGTGCGTCCAACGGAAGGCGTGCAGCACCTCAGGGAGACGTTTCTCGGGCGTCAAGCCGCCGAAGACGCCGTACACCACGGCGCTGTCGTCGTAGCCGAGCGCCGCGCGTGTCGCGCGACGTTCGGCGTCGGTCGACGGCTGCAGGCGTCCGGAGCTCAGCGCGATGTACTCGACGGGCCGGTCGGGGACGGCACTCCGGAGCTCATCGGCGCCTCCGCGCGTGTGCACGCCGACGAGCCGCGAGGCCAGGGCCACGGCGCGCGTCATCGGCCAGAGGTAGTAGTACGCGCCGTCGAAGCCGCGAACCGCGAGCTCGGCCGCGTCGGGTGACGCGTCCGGCTGGCTCAGGCGAAACTCGGCGCGGTACTCGGCCGAACGGCGGCGCGACAGCCACGCGTGCCCGCGCGCATGGTGCAGGCGGGCGTCGTGCAGCACGGTCAGGCCCGGCCAGCGGAACAGGTACGGCCAGACGAACGCGTGCTGGCGCGAGTTGCCGATCTGGTAGACGATCAGATCGTACTGGTCGCGCAGGTTGCGCCAGACGAAGTCGTGGGCGCTCTGGACGCGGACGGCGCCGGCCGCAGGCGGCATGTCGGACGCGCGGCGGGCCGCGGCGACGCGCTGCTCATCGACGAACACGTCGATGCCGTGGCCACGGCCGGCGAGCGCCGGGACGAGCGCGGCGGAGCGCCCGGCGACGCCGCTCGGCTGGGGCGGCCACGGCGAGAACCACGCGAGGCGCATCGTGCCAGTGTAAAGGGAGTTCGCCGGCACTTGAGAATCACGGGCAGTTCGCTTAGCATTCGAGATTGTTCGGTGCGCGAACAAGCGCGCCGTGGTGCACCGGGATGCGGTGCCCTCTTGCCTTCGAGTCCGACGTTCCCGGGAGACTGCTGGCCGCGATGGAAGGCTTCCTGCCTGTTCTGATCATGATCGGCTTCGGCGTGGGGTTCGCCGCCGGCAACGTGCTGCTCTCGCAGTTCATCGGCCCGAAGAAACCGACGCCCGAGAAGGTCGCGCCGTACGAGTGCGGCATGCCGCCCGTCGGCGACGCGCGCGAGCGCCAGTCGGTCAAGTTCTATCTCGTGGCCATGATCTTCCTGCTGTTCGACATCGAGGTGGCCTTCCTCTACCCGTGGGCCATCGCCTTCCGGGACCTCGGCGTGGTCGGCTACTGGCAGATCGTGACGTTCTTCGGGCTGCTGCTCACCGGCTACGTCTACGTCTGGCGGAAGGGCGCCTTCGACTGGAGCCGCGAGCGGACGCGATAGCCGAACGGTGAAGCGATGCCTCAACTCGAAATCCCAGTCCTGACGACCTCGGTCGAGAAGATGGTGCAGTGGGCGCGGCGGTCGGCCATCTGGCCGGTCACGTTCGGCCTCGCGTGCTGCGCCATCGAGATGATGGCCATGAGCTGCGGCCGCTACGACATCGCCCGCTTCGGCGCCGAGGTGTTCCGGGGGTCGCCGCGCCAGTCGGACCTGATGATCGTGGCCGGGCGGCTGTCGCGCAAGATGGCGCCCGTCCTGCGGCGCATCTACGACCAGATGCCCGAACCCAAGTGGGTGATCTCGATGGGCGCGTGCGCGAGCTGCGGCGGCGTGTTCGACAACTACGCGATCGTCCAGGGCGTCGACCAGGTCGTGCCCATCGACGTGTTCGTGCCCGGGTGCCCACCGCGCCCCGAGTCGCTCATCTACGGCATCGTCCAGCTCCAGCGGAAGATCGACCAGCAGCGGATGAGCGCCTGACCATGGGAGCCGACGACGTCCTTCACGTTTTGCAGGGGGCGCTGCCGGGCAGCGCGCTGGCCGATGCGACGGGCCCGGACGGGATGCCGGCCATTCTCGTCGAGCGAGACGACGTGCTGCGCGTCCTGCAGACGCTCCGCGATCATCCGGCGCTGCAGTTCGCGTTCTTCGCCGACGTGACCGCTGCCGACTATCATCCGGCGACGCCGCGCTTCGAGGTGGTCTACTTGCTGGCGTGCCTCGGCGCCGCGTACGCCACCGGGCAGCCCGCCCCGGCGCGGCGCCTGCGCGTCAAGGTGCGTGTGGCGGCCGAGGATCCGCGGATCGCGAGCGCCACGAGCGTGTATCCTGCCGCGGGCTGGCCGGAGCGCGAGGTGTTCGATCTGTTCGGCATCGCCTTCGACGGCCACCCGGATCTTCGCCGGATCCTGACGCCCGACGGCTGGGAGGGCCATCCGCTGCGCAAGGACTACCCGGTGCAGATCCGCAAGGACGCGGAGCGCTGGTCGCCCCTTCAGCTCACCGCGGAGGAGTTCGCCGAGAACATGCGCGCGGACCGTGAGCGAGCGACCCGGCAGGCGACCAACGTCAGGCCTCCGCGTGCTGACTGACCTCGAGCTCGTCCGTCGCACGTGTGAGGACGTGGCGGCGCTGCACCAGCGCGTCGGCGCGGAGCGCGGCGAGCTCATCGTGCGCGCGGCGGAGATCGTCCGGACCGCGCTCGTGGAGGGGCGGAAGGTGCTGGTGTTCGGCAATGGCGGCAGCGCGGCCGATGCGCAGCACTTCGCGGCCGAGCTGGTCGGACGGTTCGGTGCCGGCGTGGAGCGCCGGGCGCTTCCAGCGCTGGCGCTCGTCTCGGATCCGGCCATCGTGTCGGCCGTGTCGAACGACTTCGGTTTCGCGGCAGTGTTCGCCCGGCAGATCGAAGCCTTCGGCGCCGCTGGCGACGTCGCGATCGCGCTCACGACGAGCGGCGCGTCGCCCAACGTGAACGAGGGCCTGCGGTGGGCCCTGGATCGATCGCTCATCACGATCGCGTTGACCGGTCGGGACGGTGGAGAGAGCGGGAGGCTCGCCGACGTGCACGTCAACGTGCCCGATCGGAACCCGCAGCGTGTGCAGGAAGCCCACCAGGTAATCCTGCACCTCATCTGCGAGCTCGTGGAACGTACGCTGTAGTCCAGACGATGCCTGAGATTCGATCGGAAACGATGACCGTCAACATGGGGCCGCAGCACCCCAGCACGCACGGCGTGCTGCGCCTCGTGCTGGAGCTCGACGGCGAGACCATCGTCTCGCTCGAGCCCACCATCGGCTTCCTCCACACGGGCATCGAGAAGACGGCCGAGCAGAAGAAATGGCAGCAGGTCGTGCCGCTCGTCGAGCGGATGGACTACCTCGGCCCGCAGTCGAACAGCCTGGCCTACTGCCTGTCGGTGGAGCGGCTGCTCGGGCTCGAGCGCGTGATGCCGGATCGCGTCACCTGGATCCGCGTGCTGATCGCCGAGCTGCAGCGGCTGAGCAGCCATCTCGTGTGGCTCGGCACGCACGGCATGGAGATCGGCGCGATCTCCGTGATGATGTACTGCTTCCGCGAGCGCGAGCAGTTGCTCAACTTGAACGAGATGCTCGCCGGGTTCCGGATGTTTCCGAGCTACATCCGGGTCGGCGGGCTGCGCGAGGACCTGCCGCGCGGGTTCCATCAGGCCGTGAAGGCGTTTCTCGACGTCTTTCCGGACAAGCTGAACGAGTACGAGAAGCTGCTCACGAAGAACGACGTGTGGCTGCGGCGCACCAAGGGCGTGGGCAAGCTGTCGCGCGAGGACACGCTGGCGATGGGGCTCGTCGGGCCGATCGCGCGAGCGGCCGGCATCCCGTACGACGTGCGCAAGGTGTTCCCGTACTTGAAATACGACACGTTCGATTTCGTCGTCCCCACGCGCACCGACGGCGACGTCTTCGCGAGGTACTCGCTGAAGCTCGACGAGATGCGGGAGAGCGTGAAGATCTGCCTTCAGGCGCTCGAGCGGATCTCGCCGACCGGCCCCTACGACTGCGGCGACTACCGTGTCGTCCCGCCGCCGAAGGACCGCGTCTACACGGAGATGGAAGCGCTCATCCAGCACTTCCTGATCTACTCGCAGGGGTTCAACGTGCCGAAGGGCGAGGCCTACGTGCCGGTGGAGGGAGCGCGCGGCGAGCACGGCTTCTACATCGTGTCGGACGGCACGAACCGGCCGATGCGGGTCAAAGCGCGCGCGCCGTCGTTCTACGCGTGCCAGGCGCTCAGCAAGTTGGTCGTCGGCGGCCTGGTGGCCGACTTGATCGCCATCATCGGTTCCACCGACGTCGTCATGGGCGACGTGGACAGGTGAGATGAGAAGCGCAGGCCGCAGGGCAGGCAGCAGGGCAGGCAGCAGGGCAAAGGGCAAAGGGCAGAGGGCAAAGGTCAGGAATGAACTGACGCTGGCCCACTGGTTGTTCGGCAAGGGTGAACTGATGCTGGCCCACCGGTTGTTCGGCAGGAGTGAACTGACGCTGGTTCACTGGTTGTTCAGCAGGAGTGACCTGGCGCTGGCCGGCTGGTTGTTCGGCAAGGCTGAACTGATGCTGGCCCACCGGTTGTTCGGCAAGGGTGAACTGATGCCGGCCCACCGGTTGTTCGGCAAGGGTGAACTGACGCTGGCTCACTGGTTGTTCGGCAAGGGTGAACTGATGCCGGCCCACTGGTTGTTCGGCAAGGGTGAACTGACGCTGGCCCACTGGTCGTTCGGCAAGGGCGCCGGGATCCGCGCCAAAGGAATAGTTGGCCAGCGCCAGCTCGTTCCTGACCTTTGCCCTCTGCCCTTTGCCCTTTGCCCTACAAGGATCAAGCCATGAGTTTCCATCCGGTCATGGACTACGGTCGCGGGCACCACAAGTCCGCGCGGGCGATCCCGGAAGAAGGGCCGCCGTTCGCCTACACGCCGGAGAACCGCACCACGTTCGAACGGCTCTGCGCGCAGTACCCGCCGGAGCGGCGCAAGTCGGCGATTCTCTCGGCGCTGTTCCTGGCGCAGCGGCAGCAGGGCTATCTCACGCTGAACGCCATGCGCCACGTGGCCGAGGCCATCGGGTGCACGACGGCGGAGGTCGAGGACGTCGTGTCGTACTACACGATGTTCTACACGCGGCCGGTCGGCAAGTACGTCCTGCAGGTCTGCCGCACGTTGTCGTGCGCGCTGCTCGGCGCCGAGCGGGTCACCGAGGAGCTGGCGCAGGCGCTCGGCATCGCGCCGGGCGAGACGGATCCGGCAGGGGAGTTCACGCTGCTCGAAGTCGAGTGCCTGGGCGCGTGCGATCGCGCGCCGGTCGTGGGCGTCAACGATCACTGGCACGAATGCCAGTCGGCGGAGGCGGCACGCGCGCTCGTCGAGGGGCTCCGCACGCAGGGCCCGTCGGTGCTCACCGGCTGCCATCTGAAAGTGGAGAAGTGACGTGGAGCTGTTCCTGACTCCGCACGTGCGCGACGCCCACGGCTATGCGCTCGACGCGTACACGCGGCACGGCGGCTACGGCGCGCTGAGGAAGGCGCTGGCCATGACGCCCGAGGCCGTGATCGACATGGTGAAGGCGTCGGGGCTGCGAGGCCGCGGCGGCGCCGGATTCCCGACCGGGCTCAAGTGGCAGTTCGTGGACAAGAAGTCGCCCAAGCCGAAGTACATCTGCTGCAACGCGGACGAGAGCGAGCCCGGCACGTTCAAGGACCACGTGCTGATGGAGCGCAACCCGCACCTGTTGTTCGAAGGGTGCCTGATCGGCTGCCATGCGATCGGCGCGAAGGTCGCCTACATCTACATTCGCGGCGAGTTCTACCACGTGCAGCAGGTGCTCGAGGCCGAGCTCGAGAAGGCGCGCGCGGCCGGCTACGTGGGCCGGAACATCATGGGCACGGGCTTCGACTGCGACATCTACGTGCACCGCGGGGCCGGTGCCTACGAGGCCGGTGAGGAAACCGCGCTCATCGAGTCGCTCGAGGGCAAGCGCGCGCAGCCGCGGTTGAAGCCGCCGTTTCCGGCGGTCGAGGGCCTGTACGGCTGTCCGACCGCGGTCAACAACGTCGAGACCCTCTGCAACGTCCCGCTCATCGTCGATCGCGGCCCCGAGTGGTTCGCCGGCCTCGGGCCCGAGAAGAACGGCGGCCCGAAGCTGTTCTGCGTGAGCGGGCACGTGAAGAAGCCGGGAGTCTACGAAGCGTCGATGACCGTCACGCTGCGCGATCTCGTGTACGACGACCGGTTCGCGGGCGGCATTCGGGGCGGCCACGCCTTGAAGTGCGTGATCCCGGGCGGATCGTCGGTGCCCGTGCTCCTGCCCGACCAGCTCGACGTGACGGCCAGCTTCGACGGCGTCGCGCAGGCCGGCTCGCTGCTCGGGTCGGCCGGCATCATCGTCATGGACGAGACGACGTGCATGGTGTGGGCGGCCGAGAACCTGCTGCACTTCTACAAGCACGAGTCCTGCGGCAAGTGCACGCCGTGCCGTGAGGGCGGCGACTGGCTCCACCGGATCCTCGGCAAGATCGAGCGCGGGGACGGGCAGATGCGCGATCTCGATCTGCTGCTGTCGATCGGCAACAACATCATGGGCAAGACGCTGTGCGCGTTCGGCGACGCGGCCGCCACGCCCGTGCTGTCGACCGTGAAGACGTTCCGCGCCGAGTACGAGGCGCACGTGCGCGAGGGCCGTTGCCCGCTGCCGGCGCCCTGGCGCGCCGCCTCGCGATCGCTCGCGGCGGCCCACTGAGCCATGCCATTCGAGATTCCGCCGTCGCTCGTGGCGAACGTCGCCGTCATCCTCGTCGTGTTCTTCGCGCTGCAGATCTCGGCGGCGGTGCTCGTGTACATGGAGCGCAAGGTCGCCGCGTTCGTGCAGCAGCGGTATGGGCCGTATCTGGTCGGCCCGCGCGGCCTGTTGCAGCCGCTCGCCGACATCGTCAAGCTGCTGTTCAAGGAGGAGCTGCGGCCGAAGGCCGCCGACCCGATTCTCTTCTACGTCGCGCCGGTGCTCAGCGCCGTGGCGGCGTTCGCGGCGTTCGCGGTCGTGCCGTTCGGCGCGGACACGGACCTCTTCGGGCTGCTCGAGAAGCCGATTCACCTGGCGGCCGCCGACGTGAACGTCGGCCTGCTCGTCATCTTCGCGATCACGTCGATGGGCGTGTACGGCATCGTGCTCGCCGGGTGGAGCTCGAACAGCAAGTATGCGCTGCTCGGCGGCCTCCGGTCGTCGGCGCAGATGATCAGCTACGAGATCTCGTACGGCTTGTCGTTCGCGGCGGTCATCATGCTGGCCGGGTCGCTGTCGCTGCGCGAGATCGTCGGCCAGCAGGCCGGCGGCTTCCTCGGCGTGGGCCACTGGTACCTCTGGGTGCAGCCGCTCGGCTTCTTCATCTTCCTGACGGCCGGCGTGGCCGAGACGAATCGCGCGCCGTTCGACTTTCCCGAAGCCGAGCAGGAGCTGGTCGCCGGGTATCACACCGAGTACAGCTCGATGAGCTTCGCGCTCTTCTTCCTGGCCGAGTACGTGAACATGGTGACCGTCTCGGCCGTCGCCACGAACCTCTTCCTCGGAGGCTGGCACGGGCCGCTGCTGCCCGAGTGGCTGGGGTGGATCTGGTTCCTCGTCAAGGTCTTCGCGCTGCTGTTCTTCTACATCTGGATGCGGTGGACGCTGCCGCGTTACCGGTACGACCAGCTCATGGAGTTCGGGTGGAAGTACCTGCTGCCGCTCGCGGTCCTCAATCTCCTGGTGACGGCCTTCGTGGTCGTCTACTTCGTCTGGTAGCCCGCTGATGGACGCGCTCTTCTTCTGGGTGTTCGCGGCCGTTGCGGTCGTCGCCTCGCTCCTGGTCGTCGGGCAGCGGAACCCGATGTACAGCGTGCTGCTCCTGATCGTCTCGTTCGCGGCGCTGGCCGGCCTCTACGTGCTGCTCGAGGCGCCGTTCGTCGCGGCGATCCAGATCATCATCTACGCGGGCGCCATCATGGTGGTCTTCCTGTTCGTCGTCATGCTGCTGAACGTGCCGACGGAGGACCCACCGTCCGGATACCACGCCCGCCTGTTCGGCGGCGCCGGCCCGCGCCGGTTCGGGGCGGTGCTGTCGGCCGTGCTCATCGTCGAGCTCGCCTGGGCGCTGCGCCAGTTGCAGGGCGCGTCGCTGCCGTCACCGAGCGAGTCGGCGCCGGCGACCGTCAAGGACATCGGCGTGCGTCTCTTCCAGGACTACGGCTTCGCGTTCGAAGCCACGTCCGTCCTCATCCTCATCGCCATGGTCGGGGCGATCGTGCTCGCCCGGAAGGAACGCGGCTGATGCTGCCGGAGCCGACATTCAACTCGTACCTGATGCTGTCCGCCGTGCTCTTCACGATCGGCACGGCGGGCGTGTTCCTGCGCCGGAATCTGATCACGATCCTGCTCTCGGTGGAGGTGATGCTCAACGCCGTGAACCTGACGTTCGTGGCGGCGGATCGCTATCACCGCGCGATCGACGGGCAGATCATCGTGTTCTTCGTCATGACGGTCGCGGCCGCCGAAGCGGCCGTCGGGCTGGCGATCGTCATCGCGCTGTTCCGGCACAAGGAAACGCTGACGCCCGACGCGTTTACGTCGCTGAAATGGTGACCGCGTGCTGCTGCTGATCCCCCTGCTCCCGTTCCTCGGGTTCCTCGCCAACGCCACCGTCGGCCGGCGGGCGCCGAAGAGCCTGTCGGGCGGCATCGCGACCGCGGCGATGGCGCTGTCGTTCGGCGTCGCCGTCGCGGCGGTCTGGACGATGCTCGGCGTCGAGCCGGTCGGCGGCGTGCGGGCGATCGAGGAGCGCGTCTTCTCGTGGATCTCGTCCGGCACGCTCGACGTGCCGCTCGCGCTCCGGCTCGATCCGCTCGCGGCCGTCATGATCCTGGTCGTGACGGGGATCGGCACGCTGATTCACCTGTACTCGACGGCCTACATGCACGACGAGACGGACGCGGAGTTCGCGCGGTACTTCTCGTACCTGAACCTGTTCGCCGCGTTCATGCTCGTGCTCGTGCTGGGCGCGAGCTTCCCCGTGATGTTCGTCGGGTGGGAGGGCGTGGGCCTCTGCTCGTACCTGCTGATCGGCTTCTACTACACGCGGCATTCGGCCGCCGACGCCGGCAAGAAGGCGTTCATCGTCAACCGGATCGGCGACTTCGGGTTCGTCCTCGCGATGCTCGCGATCTTCGCGACGTTCGGCACGCTCGATTTCCAGGCGGTCGCCGCCAGAGTGGCGGCGATGCCGGTCGAGGCCACCGCCGGCATCCTCACGCTGATCACGCTGCTGCTCTTCCTGGGTGCGACCGGCAAGTCGGCGCAGTTGCCGCTGTACGTCTGGCTGCCCGACGCGATGGAGGGGCCCACGCCGGTCTCCGCCCTCATCCACGCGGCGACGATGGTGACGGCGGGCGTGTACATGATCGGACGCAACGCGGTGCTGTTCAGCCACGCGCCGATGACGCTCGAGGTCGTCGCCATCGTGGGCTGCCTGACGGCGCTCATGGCCGGCACCATCGGCCTCGTCCAGACCGACATCAAGCGCGTGCTCGCGTACTCCACCGTGTCGCAGCTCGGCTACATGTTCCTGGCGATGGGCGTGGGCGCGTTCGCCGGCGGGATCTTCCATCTCTACACCCACGCGTTCTTCAAGGCGCTGCTGTTCCTCGGATCGGGCGCCGTGATCCACGCGCTCCACGGCGAGCAGGACCTCCGCAACATGGGCGGTCTGAAGAAGGATCTGCCGATCACCTACTGGACCTTTCTCGTCGGGACGCTGGCGATTGCCGGCGTGCCGCTCCTGTCGGGGTTCTTCTCGAAGGACGAGATTCTCTGGCAGACCTTCGCGCGCGGCCACGTCGTGCTCTGGGGGCTCGCGCTCCTCACCGCGTTCCTGACGGCGACCTACATGTTCCGCCTGCTGTATCTCGCGTTCTTCGGTGAGCGGCGCGCGCCCGGGCACGGTCACGAGGTCGCGCCCGCGGGCCACGGCCACGCCGCGCCAGACCCGGGCCACGGCGAGCACGGCCACGCGCGCGGCACGCACGATGCTCCGCCGGCCATGGCGATCGCGCTCGTCGTGCTCGCGATCGGATCCGTCCTCGCCGGCTACGTCGGGATTCCGAACGCCCTGGTGCACGGCGGGAACCGCATCGAGGCCTTTCTCGAGCCGAGCTTCCACGCGCCGGTCGCGACAATCGCCGAAGCCGCGGCCGAGACGGAGCCGGCCGAAGAGGGCGCGCATCACGCCAGCACCGAGTTCGCCCTGATGGGCCTCTCGATCGTCGTCGCATTCGCGGGCATCGGCCTCGCGACGATGCTGTTCCTGACGGCGCCGCGGCGGGCGGATGCGCTGGCGGCGCAGTTCGGCGGGCTACACCGCCTGCTCCTGAACAAGTACTACGTGGACGAGCTGTACGATGCGGCGATCGTCCAGCCGATCAAGCGGCTGTCTTCCGGCCTGCTGTGGCGCGGCGTCGACGCCGGCCTGATCGACGGAACGGTCAACGGCGTCGGGCTCGTCGTGCGCGGCTGGAGCGCGGTGCTGCGCCGGCTCCAGACCGGATCGGTGCGGGCCTACGCGATGTCCCTGTTCGTCGGGGTCGTTGCGATTCTCGGGTATTACCTCTGGCGATGAACGCTCACATCCTGACCACGCTCGTCCTCCTTCCGCTGGCCGGTGCGGTCCTGGTGCTGCTCGTCGGCCGGGAGCGCGACGCGCTCGTTCGCAAGCTCGCGCTCGCTGTGTCGCTCGTGACCTTCGTCGTCAGCCTGGCGCTCTGGGCGCAGTTCGACGCGACGTCGGCCGAGTACCAGTTCCAGGAGCGGCTCGCCTGGCTCCCGGACTTCGGGATTTCGTACCACGTCGGGGTGGACGGCATCAGCCTGCTGCTCGTCGTGCTCACGACGTTCTTGACGCCGATTGCGCTCCTCTGCTCGTGGGAGTCGATCGAGGACCGGGTGCGCGAGTTCTCGTTCTTCATGCTGGCCCTCGAGGCCGCCATGATCGGCGTGTTCGTGTCGCTCGATCTCTTCCTCTTCTACGTGTTCTGGGACGCGATGCTGGTGCCGATGTACTTCCTGATCGGCATCTGGGGCTACGACCGCCGGATCTACGCCTCGATCAAGTTCATGCTCTACACGATGGCGGGCAGCGTGCTGATGCTCCTGGCCATCCTCTGGCTCGCGTACCACCACGAGGGGCTGGTCGGCCTGCCGAGCTTCGACCTGATCGACCTGCAGGCGCTCGGCGTCCGTCCCGGGCTGCAGATGTGGCTCTTCCTCGCGTTCGCGGTCGCGTTCGCGATCAAGGTGCCGCTGTTCCCGTTCCACACGTGGCTGCCCGACGCGCACGTGCAGGCGCCGACCGCCGGGTCGGTGATCCTGGCCGGCGTGCTGCTGAAGATGGGCACCTACGGGCTGCTCCGGTTCGCGTTTCCGCTCTTCCCGGACGCTGCGCGGATGTTCGCGCCGTACATCGCGTTGCTCGCGGTGATCGGCATCGTCTACGGCGCGCTCGTGGCGATGGTCCAGCCGGACATGAAGAAGCTCGTGGCCTATTCGTCGGTGAGCCACCTCGGCGTGGTCGTGCTGGGACTGTGCGCGCTCAACGTCAACGGCATTCAGGGCGCCGTCTACCAGATGCTCGCGCACGGCGTCTCGACCGGCGGGCTCTTCCTCATCGTCGGGATGCTGTCGGATCGCCGTCACACGCGGCAGATTGCCGAGTACGGCGGCCTCAAGGCGGTCACGCCGCAATTGGTCGCCGCGTTCCTGCTCGTGACGCTCGCCTCGGTGGCGCTGCCCGGCATGAACGGCTTCATCGGCGAGTTCCTGATCCTGATCGGCGCGTTCGGCAGCGCGACGCTCCAGAGCGCGCGCGTGTTCACCGCGGTGGCCGCGACGGGCGTGATCCTCTCGGCGGTCTACATGCTCTGGATGTTCCAGCGCGTGAACTACGGGCCCGTGACCAACGAGAAGAACCGCGGCTTGCGCGATCTCAGCCTGCGCGAGTGGTGTGTCATCGCGCCCGTCTGCGCGATGTGCATCGTCATGGGCGTGGCGCCGAACGTGTTCCTGAAGCCGATGGAGCCGGCCGTGCGCCGGACCGTCGAGCAGATCGTCCGCACCGGGCAGCCGGCGAACGCGTCGGTCGCGCCGCCGGCCGCACCCGTCACCGTGGACGCCGCGTCGGCGGCGGCCGCGGCCGTCCTGCCTCCACAGTCGCTGCCGGCCTCCCGCTGACCCATGCTCAACGACATCATCCCCGTCATCCCGGTCCTCATCGTCGTCCTGTCGGCGTGCGCCGTCCTGCTGGCAGAGGCGCTGCGGCGGCCGGGGGAGTCGATGCCGGTCGGCTGGCTCGGCATCATCGGTCTCGCCGGCTCCATCGTGGTCTCGACGCTGCTCTGGGATCGGCCGACCACCGCGTTCGGCGTCATCGTCGTCGACGACTACACGCTGTTCTTCAACATCACCCTCTGCGCGATCGGCCTCTTGACGATCTTGCTGTCCGACGGAACGGCCGAACGCGACCGCCTGCCGGTGGGCGAGTACTACGCGCTCATGCTGTTCTCGATCTCCGGGATGATGCTCATGGGCGCCACGCTGGACCTGCTCGTGATCTTCATCGCGCTCGAGATCATGTCGCTGGCCGTGTACGTCATGACCGGCCTGAAGCGCACGAGCGAGCAGGGCGCCGAGGCGGCGTTCAAGTACTTCGTCCTCGGGGCGTTCTCGAGCGCGTTCTTCCTGTACGGGATCGCCTTCGCCTACGTCGTGACCGGCACGACGCGGCTCGACGAGCTCGGGGTCCGCGTGGCGAGCGCTGCGCTGAATCCCGGCATCCTGCTGCTGCTCTCGACGGTGCTGCTGCTCGTTGGGTTCGCGTTCAAGATCTCGGCCGTGCCGTTCCACATGTGGACGCCGGACGCGTACCAGGGGGCGCCCACCCTCGTCACCGGGTTCATGTCCACCGGCGTGAAGGCCGCGGCGTTCGCCGGGTTCGTGCGCGTGTTCCTGACGGCGCTCGAGCCGCTGCGCGTGGACTGGATTCCGGTGGTCTCGGCCATTGCTGGCCTCACCATGGTGCTCGGCACGGTGGTCGGCGTCGCGCAGTCGAGCGTCAAACGCATGCTCGCCTACTCGAGCATCGCGCACGCGGGCTACCTGCTGGTGGGGCTCGTGGCCGCCAGCGCCGCCGGCAAGGCCGCGATCCTCTTCTACCTCGTCGCGTACGCCGTCACCAACCTGGGCGCGTTCGGCGTGCTGGCCGCGCTGTCCACGCCAGACCGGCAGCACGACGAGATCCGCGACTTCGCGGGCCTCTGGCGCGAGCGGCCCGGGCTGTCGGCGCTGCTCACGGTGTTCCTGCTGTCGCTCGGCGGCTTTCCGCCGATGGTCGGGTTCGTCGCCAAGTGGTACATCTTCAACGCGGCGATCCGCGAAGGGCTCTACGCGCTCGCGATTCTCGGCGTGCTGACGAGCGTCGTGTCGGTGTTCTTCTATCTCCGGATCGTCGTCCAGATGTACATGACGGATGAACAGGCGCCCGGCCATCGCCCAGTGGTGCCGGCCGTGGCTGCTGCCGGCATGGTCGCCGCCGTGGTCGCCGTCTTCTACCTCGGCATCCAGCCGGGACGGCTGCTGTCGATCGCCGCGACGTCCGTGAGCTCCATCTTCTGACGTCGTGGCCGGTGGCGAAGTGAGCGAGTGTCCAGCCTCTGAGGCCGATGCCGGACGACGAAGCGCCTGACCGCGTGCTGCCCGAGGAACCGAAGTACCGCCCGCTCGAGCGGTTCTGGCCGTACGCCGAGCTTGCCGAGCAGCCGAGCGAGGAGGAGCTGGCGAAGCTCCACCCGGAGCTGGCCGCGGCGGTCTTCGGCGCCGTACCGTTGCCGTTCTCGATCTCTCTCGTGTTTCCGGCGTTCGATGGCGAACGCTACGATCGAGCCGTGGCGCTCGCGAAGGCGGCGGACGAGCACGTGGAAGTGGCCTCGGGTGGGCGTGTCGTGCACCGGGCGCGGTTCTTTCCATCCGACCGGCCGGTCCGGCTACGGGACCTGTACGAAGTCATCGCCGACGTGCCGGGGGTCGAAGTGCTGGTCGACGATCGGCCCGTGCCGTACGCGCGCGAACTCTGGCTGCCGCTGGTGTGGTGCTTGATCAGGTAGGAGACGACGGGCGGATGACCGGGGGCATGGAAATCGAGGGACCGGAGCCCGGTGCGCCGGCCCCCCGCCGCGGCCTAGCTGGGCTTGGTGACGTTGCCGGCCTGCGGCCCTTTGGGGCCGTCGACGATCTCGAACTCGACCTGCTGGCCTTCTTCGAGCGTTCGAAAGCCGGACCCCTGGATCGCGGAGAAGTGCACGAAGACGTCGTTGCCCCCCTCGCGTTCGATGAATCCGTACCCCTTGGCGTTATTGAACCACTTGACCTTACCGGTAATGCGCATACTACTTGCCTGCCTTACGAACACGCGGCGAAACGCCGCCGCGATGACCCCTCCGTCAGCTACGCGGACCGCGACGGAGTATAAAAAAAGCCGCAACATGCGGCCTTGTGACTGACGCCAGCGTGCTCAACGTCAACGGCGGACTCTAGACGCAATACTCTCGATTGTCAAGAGCAAACCTCGCCCGTTTGGACGGGCCGGCCCTGCCGGCGCTGGCGACCGGACGGCCGACGAATGCCGAGGAATGAAGCGATGCGTGCGCTGATCAGTGTGTCGGACAAAACCGGGCTGGTGCCGTTCGCGCGGGCTCTCGCGGACGCCGGGTGGGAGCTCGTGTCGACGGGCGGCACGGCGAAGGCGCTCGGCGCCGCGGGCATTCCGGTCGTCGGCATCTCGGACGTCACCGGCTTCCCCGAGATGCTCGACGGCCGCGTCAAGACGCTGCACCCGCGCGTCCACGGCGGCATCCTCGCGCGCCGCCATCGTCCCGGCGATCTCGCGGCGCTGCGCGATCACGACATCCGGCCCATCGATCTCGTCGTCGTGAACCTCTATCCGTTCGCGCGCGCGGCGTCGCGGGCCGATCTGCCGTTCGACGATCTGGTCGAGGAGATCGACATCGGCGGTCCGAGTCTCGTCCGCGCGGCGGCGAAGAACTTCCGCGACGTGCTCGTCGTGGTCGATCCGGCCGACTACGACGCGGTGCTCGCGGCGCTCTCGTCGGCCGACGGCCCCAGCGTCGCGTTCCGGTTCGAGCTGTCGCGCCGCGCCTTCGCGCACACCGCCGCCTACGACCAGATGATCGCCGCGACCCTCGACGAGGTGCGCGTGGACGACGAGGGGGAGTTCGTCCGGGAGCGCGGACCGGCCGTCGACCTGCTGCCGGCCGTGTGGCGGCCGAGGCTCACCAAGCTGCGCGATCTGCGGTACGGCGAGAACCCGCATCAGCACGCCGCGTGGTACTCGGAGGGGCCGCTCGGATTCGGCGGCGCGGCGGTCCACCAGGGCAAGGAGCTCTCGTTCACCAACCTGCTCGATCTCGACGCGGCCGCGCGGATCGCCCTCGAGTTCGACGAGCCCGCAGCGGCCGTGATCAAACACACCAATCCGTGCGGCGTCTCGACCGCCTCGGTGCTGGCGGAAGCCTGCCGGCGCGCCCGCGAAGCGGATCCGCTGTCGGCATTCGGCGGCATCGTCGGCCTGAACCGGCCGATCGACGTCGAGACGGCGCGGGTGCTCACCGCGACCTTCCTCGAGGCCGTCGTGGCGCCTGGGCTCGAGCCGCGGGACGAGGTGCTCGCGATTCTCGCGGCGAAGCCGAACCTGCGCGTCGTGACGACGTCGTTCGCGGGCCTCGACGGGGCGCGCGACGTTCGATCGATTCTCGGGGCGTGGCTCGTGCAGGCACGCGACCGCGTGCTCGAGGCGGGCGAGTCGTGGCCGGGCCACGGCGTCGTCAAGGTCGTGACCCGGCGCGCTCCGACCACGGACGAGTGGCGCGCGTTGCGCTTCGCGTGGCGGGTGTGCGCTCATGTGAAGTCCAACGCCGTGATCTTCACGGGGCCGGACGTGACGCTCGCGATCGGCGCCGGCCAGATGAGCCGCGTCGACGCGGTCAAGACCGCCGTGCTCAAAGGGGCCGAACGCTTGAGCGGATCGGTGGCGGCGTCCGACGCGTTCTTCCCGTTCCGCGACGGCCTCGACGCGGTCGCCGCTGCGGGTGCGACGGCCGTCGTCCAGCCCGGAGGCTCCGTGCGGGACGCCGAAGTGATCGCCGCTGCCGACGAGCACGGTCTGGCGATGGTGTTCACGGGCCATCGTCACTTCCGGCACTGAGTCGTGCGGCGTTCCGCCGGCCTGCGCCGTCGCGATTCGCGCCCTGGCGCGATGATGCCGATCGCCGATCGCCGTGCGCGCGTCCGCGATCGTCGCCGTCCGCCCGCGGGTCCCGATTGATATATTCCACGCTCATGCGCCGCGGCGGGCTCCTGCTGGTCCTCGTCTGCCTGCTGACGTTCGTGTTCGCGCTCGGACGATCCGCCATCACCGATTCCGACGAGGCGTACTACGCCGAGGCGGCGCGCGAGATGGTCGTCAGCGGCGACTGGACGACGCCGCACTACAACTTCGAGCCGCGGCTGCAGAAGCCGGTGCTGTTCTACTGGCTCATCGCGTCGACGTATGCGGTGGCGGGTGTGGACGAGCTCAACGCGCGTGTCTGGTCGGCGCTGGCCGGCACGGGCCTGGCGCTCGTCGCGGCGGCCATCGGACGCCGCTGGTTCGGGCGGGCGGAAGGTCTCGTCGCCGGCGCGATCGTCGCCACGGGCTTCGGCGTCGCGCCGTTCGCCCGCCAATCGCTGCCCGACATGCCGCTCGCGTTCTTCGTCACCGTCTCGATCTGGGCGGCGTTCGAAGCGCTCTCGCCTGCTGAGGTGGTTCCCCGGACCCCGGATCGACGGCACGGGCACGGTTGGCTGTTCGTCGCGGCCGCCGCCGCGGCTCTGGGCATGCTGGACAAGGGCCCCGTGGCCATCGCGCTGCCGGTCACGGTCCTCGCACCCTGGCTCGCGTGGCGCGCGCGCCGCGGCGACCGGCGCTGGCCCGACGCGCTGCGCCCCGTGCCGCTCGCGACCGCCGCGGGCGTGTTCCTGCTGATCGCGGCGCCGTGGTATCTCGCCGTGATGCACGCGCAGGGCCTGGACTACGCCCGCCAGTTCTTCATCGGTGAGAACGTCGATCGCTTCGCGACGTCCACCTACAACCAGTGGCGCGGCTGGATGTACGTCCCGGTCATCATCGCGGGTCTCCTGCCGTGGTCCGCGTACTTCGTGCTGTGGCGGCCGGCGCTGGCGGACGCGCTCGCCGGTCGGCGCCGGACGACGCCGGTCGAGATGCGGCTGATCTCTTGGACGCTCGGTCCGCTCGCGTTCTTCATGCTCTCGGTCGGCAGCCAGCCTCGCTACATCCTGCCGTGCCTCGTGCCGCTGTCGATCCTGCTCGGACGTTCGATCTGGTCGCGCGCGACCGCCGCCGAGACCCGCCGGCTCGATGCCTTCCGGCTCTCGTCGGTGCTCGCCACGCTCATGATGCTGGCGGTCAGCGCGCTGCTCTGGCGCGCCGCGGCCATCTTCGCGCGTGCGGGCGCGGACGTCACCACGGCCGGGCCCGTGGCGATGACGCTGCTGTCCGCCGTGGCCGTGGTTGGCGCGTGCGTCGCCGCCCGCCGGCGGTTGCCGCTCGTCGTCGGCGGCGCCGCCGCGCTCGCGCTCGGCGTGTTCGCCGGCACGCTGCTGTCGCCGCCGCGTCCCGAACCGGCCGAAATCGTCGGTGCCATCCTGCGCACGGCGCCGCGCGACGTGCAGGTCTGCTCCTGCGGTGCGTTCGCGCGGACGCTGACGCTCTACGCCGAGCGCCCGGTCGTGATCGCGGACGTCACGCCCGCCGATCCGGGCCAGTTGCTGGAGGTGCTCGACTCGCCGGGCCGATCGATTGCCGTGGTCGATGCGCGTACGCTGGCCGTTGTCGAGCGTGAGGGACGCCGCTTTCCGCGGCTCGCCGACGTCACGTACTTGAATCTCGGTGTCTGGCAGCGTGGCGAGACGCTGCTCCGTCCGGACCCTGCATGGGTGCAACGCGTGATCGTGATCGCGAACCGATGAGCTCGGCGGCGGCCGGCACCTCGCGTCGTCTGACGCGGCCGGCCGTTGTGGGCCTGTTCGCCGCCGCGTTCCTCGTGCGGCTGCTCTTCGGCGTCACGAACGACTTCTGGGGCGACGACGAGTTCCAGGTCTACCTGATCGGGCTGCAGTTCTACACGACCGGCATCTGGCCGCTCTACGGGCCCGACGTCGTCTACACGCACACCCAGGTTCCCGGCGGACTTCAAGGTCTGCTCGTCGGTGGCCCGCTCTGGATCGTGCAGGAGCCGGAGGCGCCCTACGCGCTCCTCAACGTGCTCTCGTTCGCGGCGCTGTTGCTGCTCGGCTGGTACGTGGCGCGCCGCCAGCCCGACGTGCCGCGATGGTGGCTGTGGAGCTGGATGTTCTTCAGTCCCTGGACGCTGAACATGTCGGCTCACGTCGTCAACACGTCGTACGTGATGATCGGCGCCATCGTCTACACGATCTCCGCGCTCGAGCTGGTGCCTGCCACGCGCGCCGGCATCGTGCGTCGGGCGCTCGCCTGGTTCGGCCTCGGCTTCGGCGTCCTCTGGGTGTATCAGGAGCACCTGTCTGCGGCGCTGCTGGCTCTGCTGGCTGCAGTCGTGTTCGTCGTGGCCTGGAGGGAAGACGCCCGAGGTGCGCGGCGCGGCATCGGCTGGGCCGCGCTCGGCGGAGTGGTGGCTGGGGCGACGCTGTTGCCCACGGTCCTGGCCGCCGGGGCTGGCGGCGTCGCCGCTCGCACGGGCGCCAATCTTGTGTTCGAGCCCGCGAACCTGTTGCGGTTCCCACAGGTGGCGGCGCAGTTCTTCTCGTTCGCCAGCCTGGAGCTGCCGCGATTCATCGGCGGCAACACGGACGAGCGGCTCGCGTTTCTCGCGCGCTTCTGGTGGGCGGCGCCGTTCGTGGTCGCGGGCGCCATCGTCGGCGTCGTTCAGGCGGCGGTGCTGGCCATCGGCCTCGTGGTGCCTCGAGTCGAGTCGCCGCAGGAGCGTGGCGTGCGGCGGGCGACGGCCATCGCGCTCGGCGCCGTCGCCGCGAGCTTCGTCTTCTCCGTGAGGCGGCCGGCATCGCACGCGTTCTACATCGCCATGCCGCTCGTCGTGATCTATGCGTTCTCCTGGTGGGAGCGGCTGCTGCGATGGTCTTGGTGTCGTCGCGTCGCTGTGGCCGTGCTGATCGCGTCGGCCGTCGCGCACGTCGCCATCGCGCGCCGCAACTTCACGGACCGGTCACTCTATCGCGATCGCGCGCTCGTCGTGCGCGCAATCCAGGAGAAGAACTATCGCCTGCTCGGCGAACGGCGGCCGGACATCTGGCGGCTCGAGCGCGAAGTCCGGTGAAGCGCGAGACCGTCTGGCGTCAACACGACGCGGCGTCGGCCGCCGACGTGAGGTCGCGGTCCGCGGGTGTCGCTGACGCCCGCGACGCTCACCGCACTGTTCGACGGCCTTCTCAACGTTTCGAGTCGCGCTCGTCTTCGACTCGCCGGCCTTCACCATCGCGGGAGAAACGGGCCGAGCCCGAGGCGCGCGGCGATCAACGCGAACCACACGAGGGCAGGAAATGCGGGGAGGCTCGCATCGAGCCGATCGAGCGTGCGTCGAAGGCGCGGTGCGCCGCGATAGGCCGCGACGGTGCCCGCGGCCGCGACCGCGTAGGTCGCGTAGAACACGTACCGTTCTGCCACGCGGCTCGACGGGCTCAGCATCACCACCAGCGCGAGGGCGTATGCGGCGGTGAACCACAGCGCCCGCCGTGCTCTCGGCCCGTCGTCGTCAGCCGCGCCGCGAACGCCATGCCGCCACAGCGCCGCGACGAAGAACAGGCTCCACGGCGCGGGATGCCAGAGCAGCCGGACGATGTAAAACCAGACGTGCTGGACGAAGGTCGCCGCACCGTTCACCGGTGTGGCGACGTCGACCTCCGAGAACTGCCGTTCCCAGTAGGTGGCGAAGAACGACTCGCCCGTCACGTGGCGGTAGAACGCCTCGTAACCCACGGCGGTTGCGGCGGCGGCGCCGAGCGCGATGGCGAGCGACCCCACCGCACGGCTCGATGAGCCAGGCGCCTGACGCGGGTTCGCGGCGAGCCAGAGCACCGCGCCGGCCAGCACCAGCACCAGGAACGCACCTTTGACGAGCAATGCGCCGCAGACGCCGCAGACGACGAGCCCCACTCCCTTCCACGACGCTCTCGCGCGATCCAGTCCGACGATGATGACGAGCAGGCACGCGAGCAGCAGGTACTCCTGGTTGGCGCGCACCCGGAAGACGAAGGCGACCGGCATGCACTGCAGCAGCACGAGCGACGCCCGCGCCTCCGCGCGCGACGTGACGCCGGCCACCAGGTGGCCGATCAGCAGCAGCACCGCCAAGCCGGCGGCGACGCCGACGATGTAGGCCGCCTGTTCGCCGGGAACGCCGGCGCGTGCCAGCAGGGCCGGCAGAACGAAGCCGCCGACCGGATGCTCACGGAAGTAGCCGGTCAAGCCGATGCGCGGCCACAGGCCCCACCACTCGGGCGCAATCCAGCGAGGCCATGGCTGCTCGGCGATGCGGGCGGAAAGGCCGGCGTACAACATCGAGTCGGCGTCGGCGCTCTCGAACCGAATCGCCACGATCCAGCACGCGACCGCCAGGAACGCGACGATCCAGACGGTCACGTCACGGCGGCTGAGCATGCGGCTCGAATCAGGCGCCGGCCAGCGTCGCGGCCGACAGCTCCTCGGGCGTGACCGATGCCGGGCCGAACCGCGCGACAACCAGACCGGCCGCGATGTTCGCGAGATGGGCCGCGTCCGCCAGCGCGGCCCCCGCGGCGAGCGCGAGCCCCAGCACCGCGATGACCGTGTCGCCCGCTCCGGTGACGTCGGCCACCTCGCGCGCCATCGCCGGCAGCGCCTGCTCGACGACGGTCGCGCCCGATCCGTCCAGCATCCACATGCCGTGTTCTCCCCAGGTGATCAGCACGTTTGCACCGGTCTGCTCGCGCAGCAGCCGCGCGGCCCGGCGCGCATCGTCGATCGTGCGGATGACGGTACGCGCCATCAGCTCGGCTTCGTGATGGTTCGGCGTGATGAGCGACGCGCCGCGATACCGTTCAGCGTGCGCGACTTTCGGATCGACGAGGACCGGAATCCCGCGCGTCGCGGCGGCGGCCACCGCTGCCGCGATCACCGCCGGCACCACGACTCCCTTGCGGTAGTCGCTGAGCACGAGCGCATCCGTCGTGGCGGCAGCATGCCGGATGCGATCGATCAGCTCGTCGAGCACACGCCCGGTGGCCTCGGCGTCTCGTTCGCGATCGACGCGCGCCACCTGCTGGTTGCGGTTCGTCACGATGCGCATCTTCCGCGTTGTCGGCCGCGTGGCGTCCTGCACGAGCCCGCCGGCGTCGAGGCCGGCGATCTGGAGCTGCCGGCACAGCTCGCGCGCGGCGTCGTCGTCCCCCATCAGACCCACGACCGAGGCCTGTCCGCCCAGTGTCGCGACGTTCTGGGCCACGTTGGCCGCACCTCCCAGCCGGTACTCGTCGCGCTCGAAGCAGACGACCGGCACCGGCGCCTCCGGAGAGATGCGATCGACGTGGCCGATGAGGAAGTGATCGAGCATCACGTCGCCGACGACGGCGACGCGACGAGTGGCCAGCCTGCCGATCAGATCGGACAAGGCCCTCATCGCCCCTCTGGATCGATCGAACGCGCGCGCGCCGCGAACGGCAGCGTGATCAGACCGAGGAACAGCATCAGGAACTCCGAATCGCCGAAGTTGTACTCGAACAGCCCGGCCGCCAGCATCGCGACGATCGCCGCGAGGCCGGCGGCGGCGATCGCCTGCGCGGGCCCCTCCCGTACCTGACGCCACAACGGTGCCGCCGCGGCGGCGATGAACCAGAGCCAGACGGCGAGCGCCGGCAGGCCCCGCTCGGCCGCGATGTTCATCGGCACGTTGTGAAGGTGCGGGTTCGTCGGGTTGACCGCGTCGGGCGGACGATAGGCGGCGTAGACCACCTTGATCTGGTCGGGCCCGACGCCGAACCACGGATGGTCGGCGACGATGCGCCGGCCGATCGTGAGCATCGCCACGCGGTCGCGGTTGGTGGGATTGCTCGGGTCGAAGATCGACAGCGCGCGGTTCCTGATGCCCGCCGGCGCGATGAGCAGGCACAGGCCGACGACGATCGGCACCGCGGCGAGCAGCCGCAGCCGGCGCGCGCCCAGGATCGTGGTGACGGCGGCGACCGTGCCGATCCACGCGTTGCGGGCGAACGTCACCGCGAGGGCGACGCACATCGCCGGTACGGCGATCGCCGGCCAGACGCGCTGGTCCGGGTAGTAGACGAGCCGCGCCACCGCGCTGCTGAGCGCCAGCATGATGACGCCCGAGTAGGTCATGTAGTGCGACAGCGATCCTGTCGGCCGCCGATGCAGGTCGTCGAACCCGAACAGCGCGTACTCGGCGACGCCGATCAGCGCGCCGATGGCGCCGACGACGAGGATCGAGTTGAGCGCCGTCATGGCCCGAGGCCCCCGCGCCAGCCGCGCCACCATCGGCACCATGAGGAACAGCACGAGCTGCTTGCAGTCGACGAGGCTCGCCCGCGGGTCTTCCGAGAACGCCGCGCTCGCGAGCGTCGCGGCGCCGAACAACGCAAGCGGCCAGAAGAACGCGGGAACCGGCGCCCGGCGTTCGCGGAAGGCGACGAGCAGCCAGGCGATCGCCGCGACGCCGAAGCTCGCTTGTGCGGCGAGCAGGTTGATCTGAACGATCGAGAGGCTGGCGACGAGCGCGACGTACGCCGCTCGCTCGGCGTTGTCCGGCGGCCGCGTCATCGGGCGCGCTCCAGGAGGTGTTCCGCGGCGTTCAGCACCGCCGACGGCGCGATGTTCGTCAAGCATCGGAAGTCTCCGGGCGCGCATTCGCGCTGTGCGCACGGCCTGCAGGGTAGCGGGCCGGCATCGACGGCGGTCCAGGCGAGGTGCGACGGCCGCCACGGCGCCCACACACCCGGCAGCGTCGGCCCGTAGAGCGCCACGATCGGGACGTCGGACGTGGCCGCCACGTGCAGCGGCCCGCTGTCGCCGCCGATGAACATCGAGGCGCGCTCCATGACCGCGCGCAATTCGGCCAAGCTCCAGCCCTCGCCCGGCACGATGCGCTGTGCCGCGCGTCCCGCCGTCTGCCGCGCCGCTTCGATGACGCGTTCGGCCGCGTCGCGGTCCGACGGCCCACCCATGACCACCACGACGCTGTCGTGACGCACGAGGCCGGCGGCGACGGCCGCGAACGACGCCTCCGGCCAGCGGCGAAACCGGTTTCTCGCGCTCACGTGCATGATGACGAGCGGTTGCCCGGCGGTCAGGCCGGCGTCGGCCAGCCGCCTGTCGATGGCGCAGAGCGCGCTCGCCGTCACGGGCATCTCGACGCGATCGACGTCAGGCGTCGGCAGCGTCTCGAACCCGCGATCGAGCGCAATCAACAGATCCCATTGGTTCAGCACCGAGTGGCGCGGCGTTGCGACGGGCCCACGGGGCACCGTCCGCGTGTACATCCAGCCGCGACCCGCCACATCGTAGCCGATGCGCGTCGGTGCGCGGCTGGCCCACGTGAGCCAGCCGCTGCGCGGCCCGCCGTGGAAGTCGATCGCGACGTCGATCCGGCGGCTCCGAAGGTCCAGCGCCATGACGACGTCGTCTTTGACCCGTTGCCAGCCTCGGCGGTAGGGCAGCGTGATGACGTCGTCGACGTGCGGGTTGGCCTCGATGACGGGAGCGGCCAGGGCTTCGACGAGATAGAGCAGCCGCGCGTCGGGATACCGCCGCCGAATCGCCCGTACGGCTGGCGTCGTCAGGATGACGTCGCCGATCAGGCGCGGCCGGACGAGCAGGATCGTCAACGGCTCAGTTCTCGATCGTCGCCTCGTCGAGCAGCATGACGGGGATGTCGTCCTTGACCGGGAAGACGCGGCGGCACTTCGGGCACTTGAGGCCCGCGCCGTTGTGGACTGGTTGCACCGGCGCCTTGCACTCCGGGCAGACCAGAATCTCGAGGAGCGCGGGATCGACTGGCATGCGCTGACTATATAAGGAACCGGGTTCGATGGCACACGGCCGGGCCGCTCGGCTGGCCGTTGCGCGCGGCTGCCCGGCGCGCGCGCGTCGTGTGAAACAATCAAGGGGCACCGGATCCCTCATGTTCACCCTGATCTTCGCCGCGCTGCTGTCGCTCCAGAGCCCTCCCCAGGCGTCGCCGGCCGCCGAGCAGGTCGGGCGCGGCTACTACTACTTTCTGCAGGGGCTGGCGCTCGAGTCCGCCAACGATGTGCCGGCGGCGATCGAATGCTACCGGCAGGCGAGCCAGTTGCTGCCGAAGTCGCCCGAGATCCGCGCGGCATTGGCCGGGCTCTACGTCCGGCAGGATCAGCTCGGCGAGGCCGAGCGTGAGGCCGAGGCGGCGCTGGCGATCGATGGTGCGAATCGCGCGGCGCATCGCATCCTCGGCGGGCTCCAGACGTCGCGGATCGAGAACGCGACCGGGCCGCTGAGCGCCGCCGCCGTCGATACCGCGATCGATCATCTCGAGCGCGCGGTCGAGCGGGGATCGATCGACGTTCCGGTCGAGATGGCGCTCAGCAGCTTGTACCTGCGCGCCAACCGATCCGAGACCGCGATCGGCCGGTTGCGCGCGCTGCTCGTGGAGATGCCGGACTATCCACCCGCGCTGCGGCTGCTGATTCGCGCGCACGAAGCGACGGGACAGGCCCAGCAGGCCGCCGAGCTGCGCGGCCGTCTCGCGATGGCGCGGCCCGATCGGACCGAGATCCGCGTGCGGCAGCTCGAACGTCTGGAGCAGGGCGGCCGATGGTCGGATGCCGCCGCCGGCTGGGCCGAGCTGTTCGACGAGGACCCGGGCGCGGTCATCTATCGGGCGCGCTACGCGGCCGCGCTGGTCAACAGCGGCCGCGCGCAGGACGCGCGGCGCGTCCTGCTCGACGCGACGCGCGACGCGCCGCGCGATGCCGCGGCCTGGTATCTGCTCTCCGTCGTCGAGTCGCGGGTGGGCAACGCGGCGGCCGCGGAAACCGCGGCGCAACGCGTCGTGGATCTCGACCCGCGCGACGGGCGCGGGCCGCTGGCGCTGTCGCGCGCGAGGTTGGCGGCGAAGAACTACCGCGGCGCGATCCAGGCGCTCGCCCCTCGGGTTGCCGCGCCGACCGATGACGACGTGACCTCGGGAATGTTCGGCGAGATGGCGGAAGAACTGAGCCGGGCGTACATGCTGCTCGGCGACGAGAAGCGGGCGTTCGACGTGCTCGAGCAGGCGCGCACGCGCCTGCCGTCGGACGAGGCGCTCCTGTTCCAGTTGGCCGCCGGATACGAACAGCACGGCGAGTACGACCGCGCCGAGCGCGCGTTCCGCGAGCTGATTCAGCTCAACGGATCGCACGCCGACGCGCTGAACTACCTTGGCTACATGCTCGCCGAGCGTGGCCGGAAGTTGAGCGAGGCCGTCGAGCTGGTGACGCGCGCGCTCGCCGTCGACCCCGACAATCCCGCGTTCCTCGACAGCCTCGGCTGGGCGCACTTCCGCCTCGGGCAGTACGAGAAAGCGCGCGAACCGCTGGAGCGCGCGGCCGCGGCGCTGCCGCAGTCCTCGGTCGTTCAGGAGCACCTCGGCGATCTCTACCTGCAGCTCGGCCGGCCCGCCGATGCCGCGGCGGCCTTCGAGCGCGCCCTTGCCGGCGATCGCGACGGCATCGACGCCGGCGCGGTGACGAAGAAGCGCGATCGGGCGCGCGGCGCGGCCGGTAAGTCCTGACGCGCGCGCTCGTGACGATGCCACGACCGGCGCGTGCGCGCATCCGGCTCGGCGTGCTGCTCGTCGCGGCGACAGTCGCCGTGGGCGCCTGCGGCGCGCGCACGTTCGTGCGGCCGTCCGGGCCTGCGGCTCCCGCGCCGGACGCTGCGCACGCCTGGGCGGAGGCGAGCCGGCACTGCGGCGCCGTCGAGAGCTATGCGGGCGCGCTCGGCCTGACCGGTCGTGTCGGCGCGCAGCGGATCCGCGGCCTCGCCAGCGCCACGCTCGACGTCGCGATCGATCGTCGCGATCGCGTGGCGATCGAAGCGCGCGTCGGCGGCCAGATCGTGTTCAGGCTCGGCGGCGCGGCCGAGCGCGCGGTGCTGTGGCTCAGCGAAGGGAACCGCGTCGCGACCGCCGGCGCCGCGGACCTGCTGGGCGCGCTCGTCGGCGCCGGGCTCGCGCCCGGCCGGCTGCGCGAGGTGCTGGCCGGCTGTCCTGCCGCGTCGGCGCGCGTGGCGCACGCGGGCCGTTACGGCGACGTGCTCGAGGTCGAGCTCGACCGATTCGGCACGGTCTTTCTGCAGCAGGCCGGCGGTGCGTGGCGCGTGCGCGCGTGGATGTTCGATGGATGGGACGTCGGCTACGATCGGCTGATGCCCGAGGGGATGCCAGAGCGCCTGACGATCCGATCGCGCGCCGATATGTCGCCGGCCGTGAGCTTGTCGCTCCGGGTCCATCGTGCGGAGACGAACGTCGACGTTCCGGAGCCCGTGTTCGCCGTCGCCGTACCCGACGGCGCGCAGGAGACGACGCTCGACGATCTTCGTGCGGCTGGGCCGCTCGGGCAGCAGTAGAGTCGTGCTTCACTTTTCCCACTAGCCAATCGCGTGTCGCGTACTCTCGTCCTTCGGCCCTGCGCCAAGATCAACCTCACGCTGCGCGTCGGTCCTCGCCGCCCGGACGGCTATCACGACGTTCGCACGCTCCTGCAGTCCATCGCGATGTCGGATCGGCTGACGCTGACGGCGCGATCCGGGCCGTTCGTCGTCGCCACGCGCGGCGCCGGCGTGCCGGCCGACCGGACCAATCTCGTGTGGCGTGCCGGCGAGGCGCTCTGGCGTGCGATCGGGCGGTCGGGCGATCCGAGCGGCGTACACGTCAAGTTGGACAAGCAGATTCCGGTCGCCGCCGGGCTCGGCGGCGGCAGCGCGGATGCGGCGGCGGCGCTGGCCGGCCTCAACGAGATGTGGGGCGCACGGCGGGCGACGAGCGAGCTTGCGCGGATCGGCGCGGCGCTCGGCGCCGACGTCCCGTTCTTCCTGCGTGGCGGCACCGCGGTCGGCGTCGGTCGCGGCGACGAGCTGTATCCCGTCGACGACATCCGGCCGTTGTCGCTCGTCGTCATCAAGCCGTCGATCGGCGTGTCGACGGCGGACGCGTACGGCTGGTGCGACGAGGATCGGGCGCGTGGTGAAGAGGCCGCACCCGTGGCGTCGCGCCGCGACGTCGACGTGGGATGGGCGTGGGGCGCCGTCACCCTGACGAACGATCTCGAGGCGCCGGTCGCCCGGCGGCACCCGGTGATCGCCGAGATGATTCAGGCGTGCGTGCGCGAGGGCGCCGTGGCGGCCGCGATGACCGGCAGCGGATCCGCCGTGTTCGGTGTGTTCGCCGACGCGGTCGTGCGCAAGGCGCAGCGCCGGCTGCAGCGGCCCGACTGGCTGGTCGCGCTCACGAGGACCTGCAGTCGTGGCGAGGCTGCCCGGCATCTGGGGCTGGGCACGGGCCGCCTGTGATAAACTTTCTGGTTTGCGACGGCCCCAGTGGGCCCGGAAAGGGGCTCGGTCCTCGGATCGCGGCTGATGGGGCGTGGCCAAGCGGTAAGGCGCGGGACTTTGGATCCCGTATTCGAAGGTTCGAATCCTTCCGCCCCAACCAAACGTTGTCGAACGGAGTGTTCATGAACACCGCCGGTCGCCGGGCGCAGAGCGCCCGCCGGCTGCTCGCGGTCTCGGTCTCGTGATGGCCCACGGTCCCCTCAAGCTGTTCACCGGTAGTGCGCACCCGGCGCTCGCACGGGAGATTGCCGATCATCTCGGCCTGCCGCTCGGCGCGGCCAGGCTGCATCGCTTTCCCGACACCGAGGTCTCCTTCCAGATCGACGAGAACATCCGGGGTACCGACGTGTTCATCGTGCAGCCGACGTCGGCGCCGGTCGACGAGCACCTCGTCGAGCTGTGCGTGATGATGGACGCGTTTCGCCGGTCGTCGGCATCGCGGATCACGGCGGTGATTCCGTACTACGGCTACGCACGGCAGGATCGCAAGGACAAGCCGCGCGTGCCGATCTCGGCCAAGCTCGTGGCGAACCTGCTCGGCGCCGCCGGCGCGGACCGCATCCTGACGATGGACCTGCACAAGGCGCAGATTCAGGGCTTCTTCGACATCCCGGTGGATCACCTGTTCGCCGCACCGGTCATCATCGAGTACCTCGGCCGGCAGAACCTCGGGCCCGTGACGATCGTCTCGCCCGACGTCGGCGGCGCCGAGCGCGCGCGCGCCTACGCCAAGCGCATCGACGCGGACCTGGCCATCATCGACAAGCGCCGCAGCGAGGATGGCACGGCCGAGGTCATGAACGTCGTGGGCGACGTGCGGGGCCGCGTCTGCGTGATCGCCGACGACATCATCGACACGGCCGGGACGATCCAGAAGGCGGCGCAGGCGCTGCGTGACGCCGGTGCGAGCCGCGTGCTGGCGAGCGCCGTGCACGGGGTCCTGTCGGGGCCGGCGATGTCGCGGATCGAAGCGGCGCCAATCGACCGGCTGATCGTCACCAATACCGTGCCGCTGAGCCAGCAGAAGGCATCGTCCGAGAAGGTCGTCGTGCTGTCGGTCGCACGGCTGCTGGCGCAGGCGGTGTCGAGCATCCACGAGGAGACGTCGGTCTCCAAGCTGTTCGTGTAGCGGAGGAACGAGGAGTCATGGACGCAGTACTCGAGGCGGTTCGTCGCGAGACCAGGGGAGACGGCAACGCGGGACGCTTGCGCCGGAGCGGAAGGATTCCTGCCGTGCTCTACGGTGGGGAATCGGGCACGGCCGAGTCGATCGCGCTCGACCCGAAGGCGCTGATGAAGATCCTGCAGTCGCAGGGCGGCGCCAACACGCTCATCTCGCTGCAGCTCGAGGGCGGCGGCGAGACGAAGGTGCTGGTGAAGGAGTTCCAGATCCACCCGATGAGTCAGCAGATCCTCCACGCGGATCTGTACCGTGTGGCGATGGACAAGGTGATCCGGGTGACGGTGCCGGTGCACCTCACGGGCGAGGCGCGCGGCGTCAAGCAGCAGGGCGGGATCGTCGATTTCGTGCACCGCGAGATGGTCGTCGAGTGTCTGCCGGGCGACATCCCGGAGCACATCACGGTCGACGTCACGGAGCTGATGCTCCACGACGGCGTGCGCGTGCGCGACATCCAGACGGGCGGCCGATGGAAGCCGTTGAGCGAGCCCGAGATGCTCATCGTGCACGTCATCGCGCCGAAGGTCGAGGCCGAGCCGGCGGCGGCCGAGGCCGCGGCGACGCCGACCGCACCGGCCGAGCCCGAGGTCATCAAGAAGGGCAAGGTCGAGAAGGAAGGCGGCAAGGAGTAACCGGCGGCCGTGAAGCTCGTCGCCGGACTCGGCAACCCTGGCGAGAAGTACCGCGGCACCCGGCACAATGTCGGGTTCGAGGTCGTCGATCTCGTGGCCCGGCGCCACGGCCTCGACTTCGAGATGGCGCCGGTCGAGGCGATCCAGGCGCGATGGCGGCGTGAGGCCGGGCCTGTCGTCGTCTGCAAGGGGCTCGGCTACATGAACGAGAGCGGCCGGCCGATCGCGGCGCTGGCGCGCTACTACCGGATCGATCCGAGCGAGATCCTGGTCGTGTGCGATGACGTGAACCTTCCGCTCGGCCGCCTCAGGGTTCGGACGAGCGGCTCGGAGGGCGGGCACAACGGCCTGCGCTCGATCGCCGACGCGCTCGGCACGACGGAATACCCGCGGTTGCGGATCGGCGTGGGCCGAGGCGACCTGCGGCGGGACCTCGCCGATCACGTGCTGGCGAAGTTCGATTTGGAGGAACGTCCCGGGATTGAAGGCGCGATTGCCCGGGCCGCCGACGCGGTGGAGACGTGGATCGACCGCGGCGCCGGCGAGACGATGAACATCTTCAATCGCGCCGAAGCGTAATCGACGGCTCCTTGCCGCTCTCGCTGGAGGGCGGCCCGATGTCCAGAAGGAGACACATGAGCAGCGTTCGTCAGTACGAGTTGATCTACATCACGCCGGCCGAGACGACCGAGGAAGTCCTCGCCGATCTCCACACCCAGATTGCCGGCATCGTCGAACGGTTCGGCGGCTCGATCGAGAAGACCGAGCAGTGGGGCCGGCGCCGGCTGGCGTACGAGATCGCCGGCCAGCGCGACGGCATCTACGTCCTCGAGGTCATCAACGGGCCCGGGGCGCTCACGGCCGAGCTCGACCGCCGCCTGCGCGTGTTCGACACCGTCATCCGCCACATGATCGTCCGCGTCGACGAGGACCTGGCGGTCGCCGAGCGGGCGCGCGTTCGCCGCAAGGAGGAGAGCGCGGCACGGCGCGTCCGCCGCGGGTTGCCGCCCGAGCCGACCGAGACCGAGCGGCAGCGCCACGCCGAGGACGACGACGAGGGTGAGGGCGGCATGGAACAGATCTTCAGGGAACGAGGTGAGCGATGAGCGACGAACGTGACGCGAAGGGGCCGCGGTCCGGCGGCGCCCGGCGCGAGGCGGGCGAGAAGGCCGGCGGCCGCCGCGGGTTCTTCCGCCGGCGCCGGGTCTGCAAGTTCTGCGTCGAGAAGATCGACTACATCAACTACAAGGATCTGAAGCTCATCGCTCCGTTCATCCCGGAGCGCGGCAAGATCCAGCCCCGGCGGATCTCGGGCGTCTGCGCCACGCATCAGCGGGCGCTGCAGCAGGCGATCAAGCGGGCGCGGCAGATCGCGCTCGTGCCGTACGTCACGGAGTAGCGCGATGGCGATCGAAGTCATTCTCAGGGAGCACGTCGAGCATCTGGGCCGGCGCGGCGAGATCGTCAAGGTCGCCGACGGCTACGCGCGCAACTACCTCCTGCCGCGCAAGCTGGCGCTCGCGGTGACCGACAGCAACAAGCGGCAGATCGAGCGGGAGCGCGCGAAGGCCGAAGCCCGCGACGCCGAAGAGTCCCGCGAGGCGCAGGCGCTCAAGGGACGGCTCGAGACCCTGGTCGTCACCGTCGCCCGGCGCGTCGGCGAGAACGACGTGCTGTACGGATCGGTGACGTCGGCCGACATCGCCGAGCAGCTCGCGGCCCGCGACGTCGCCGTCGACCGCCGCCGGATCCAGTTGGCCGAGCCGCTCAAATCGCTGGGCGAGCACAAGGTGCCGGTGAGGCTGACCCGCGACGTGACCGCCGACGTGACGGTCGCGATCGTCGCCGCCGAGTAGGGGCCGATCAGAGTCGTGAGCTGTGGGTTCTGAGGTTCGGGCATCCACGGCTCACGGCTCACCGGCTGCAAGGGACGCACTACAATCCGCCTGAAGCTCCATGGACCGGACGCTCCCGCACAATCTGGAAGCCGAGAAGTGCGTGCTCGGGGCGATCCTGATCAACAACCAGACGTTCAACCAGGCGGCGGAGGTCATCGACTCGCACGACTTCTTCCGCGATGCGCACCGGCGCATCTTCGAGAAGATGGTCGTGCTCACCGAACGCAGCGAGCCGATCGATCTGGTCACGCTGAAGGACGAGCTGTCGCGGGCCGGCGATCTCGACGAGGTCGGCGGGCCGGCGTACCTGTCGGCGCTGACCGACGGCGTGCCGCGATCGGCGAACGTCGAGTACTACGCGCGCATCGTCAAGGAGAAGTCCACGCTCCGGCAGCTCATCCAGTCGGCGAACGACGTGCTCGGCCGGGCGTACGACGCGGAGGAGGACGCCGATACGCTCCTCGACGACGCGGAGCGGACGATCTTCGAGATCGCGGACCATCGCATGCGCTCCGGCTTCGTGCCGCTGAGCGACCTGGTCGCCGGCAGCTATCAGATGATCGAGAAGCTGCAGGAGCACCGCGGGCTCGTCACGGGCGTGCCCTCCGGCTTCACCGACCTGGACGAGATGACGTCGGGCTTCCAGCCGTCGGACCTCGTCATCGTCGCCGCCCGGCCCGGCATGGGCAAGACGAGCTTCGTGCTCAACATCGCGCTGCACTGCGGGATCGAGGCCGGCAAGGTGGTCGGCATCTTCAGCCTCGAGATGTCGAAGGAGCAGTTGTTCCTGCGGATGCTCACGTCGGAGGCCCGCATCGACGCGCACCGGTTCCGCGGCGGCTATCTGGGCGAGCCCGACTATGGCCGGCTCGCCGCTGCCACCAGCCGGCTGCTCGAGGCGAAGGTGTTCATCGACGACTCGCCCGCGGTGGGGATTCTCGAGATGCGGGCGAAGGCGCGGCGCTTGAAGCTCCAGCACGGGCTGGACATGCTCGTCGTCGACTACCTGCAGCTCATGCAGGGCCGGGGACGATTCGACAACCGGCAGCAGGAGCTCGCGTCGATCTCGCGGTCGCTGAAGATTCTCGCGAAGGAGCTGCACATACCGATTCTCGCGCTGAGCCAGTTGAGCCGCGCGACCGAGACGCGCGGCGACCATCGGCCGCAGCTCTCGGACCTGCGTGAATCCGGCGCTCTCGAGCAGGATGCCGACGTCGTGCTGTTCATCTTCCGCGAAGACATGTATCCGGTCGAGGGCGGCGGGCCGCCGCCGCACGAGAACACGGCGGAGATCATCATCGGCAAGCAGCGCAACGGGCCCACCGGCGCGGTCAGGCTCGCCTTTCTCAAACAGCACACGCGGTTCGAGAACCTCGCGTACGGCGGTTCCGACGGCAATCCGTGATCCGGCCGACGCTCGCGACCGTGGATCTGGCGGCGTTGCGCGCGAACGTGCGCGCCGTGCTCGATCTGCTGGCGCGCGAGGGCGGGGGCGAGCGTGCGCCGGCGCCCTCGCTCATCGCCGTCGTCAAGGCGAACGCGTACGGACACGGCGCGCCTGAGGTCGCCCGCGCGCTCGAGCAGGCCGGGGCCGCCATGCTCGCGTGCGCCGACATCGAGGAGGGCATCCTGCTGCGCCAGTCGGGCGTCACGGTGCCGATCCTCGTCTTCGGTGCGCTGAGCGTCAGCGACACATCCGGTCTGTTCGACTACGGCCTGACGCCGACCGTGTCGACGCCGGCCGCCGTCCGCGCGCTCGATCGGGCGGCCGCGCGCCGCGACGTCGTGCTCGGGTGTCATCTGAAGATCGACACGGGCATGAATCGGCTCGGCTTCCGCCACGACAACCTGCGGCGGACGATGCCCGAGCTGCTGGCGAGCCGCCATTTGCGGATCGATGCCGTCTACACGCACTTCGCCACCGCCGACGTGCCGGAGTCGCCCTTCTTCGCCGAGCAGCGCGCGACGTTCGAACGCGCGCTGGCGGCGCTCGGCGCGCTGGGGCTGCGCGGCGTGCGCCGGCACGCCGCCAACTCGGCCGCGCTGCTGCGCGATTCGCGCGTCTGGTACGACGCGGTCCGGCCGGGCCTGCTGCTGTACGGCGTCGTGCCGCCGCCGCTGGCGAGCGGGCTGGACCTGCGACCTGCCCTGTCACTCACCAGCCGTATCGTGGCGGTCAAGGGCGTGCGCGACGGCGAGGGCACCGGCTACGGGCTGCGCTGGCGCGCCGACGGCCCTCGCACGCTCGCGATCGTGCCGGCCGGCTACGCCGACGGGCTCGACACGCGGCTGTCGGGTCGCGGCGTCGTGCTCGTTCGCGGCCGCCGGCTGCCCATCGTCGGCTCGGTCTGCATGGACATGATCATGGTGGACGCCACGGGGATCGACGTCGAGCCTGGCGACGAGGTCGTGCTGATCGGACGTCAGGGCGACGACGAGATCACGGTGCGGGAAACGGCGGCGTGGATCGGAACGATTCCGTGGGAGATCGTCTGCCGGCTGGGTGCGAGAATCGAACGCCGGTATCAGGCGACCGATGAAGCCTCCTAAGACGCTCTACGCCTGTCAGTCGTGCGGCGCCACGTCGCAGAAGTGGCTCGGCCGCTGTCCGGAGTGCGGCGGTTGGAACACGTTCGTCGAAGAGCTGGCCGCCGTTGAGCCGGCGTCGCGCGGCGCGGCGCCGGCGCTCGGCGGGCAGGGCGCGCGGCTGTACGCCGAGGTCGACGCTCCGGTGTCGGTCCGGCTCGGCACCGGCATCAGTGAGTTCGATCGGGTGCTCGGCGGCGGCCTCGTGCCGGGCTCGCTCGTGCTCCTTGGCGGCGAACCGGGCATCGGCAAGTCGACGCTGCTCCTGCAGGCGGCGGCGCACTTCGCGCGGACGAAGGGGCCGGTGTTGTACTGCTCCGGCGAGGAGTCCGAGCACCAGATCAAGCTGCGCGGCGACCGGTTGTCGATCGGACCGGCGCCGCTGTACCTGCTGGCGGAAACCTGCGTCGAGCGGCTGCTCGACGCCGTGGATCGTCTGAAGCCGTCGCTGCTCGTCGTCGACTCGATTCAGACCGTGTTCTCGCAGAAGCTGCCGTCGACGCCCGGCAGCGTCGGGCAGGTGCGCCAGGCCGCGACCGATCTGCTGTTCATCGCCAAGGGCCGCAACCTGCCGACCGTGCTCGTCGGGCACGTGACGAAAGACGGCAGCCTCGCGGGACCGAAGGTCCTCGAACACGTGGTGGACACGGTCCTGTATTTCGAGGGCCAGCAGCATCACACCCATCGCGTCATTCGAGCCGTCAAGAACCGGTTCGGCGCCGTCAGCGAGCTCGGCGTCTTCGAGATGACCGCGACCGGTCTCATGCCGGTGCCGAATCCCTCCGCGCTGTTTCTCGCGGAGCGTCCCGTCGGCGTGCCGGGCTCCGTCGTCCTCTCCGCGATGGAAGGTTCGCGGCCGATCCTGGTGGAGGTGCAGGCGCTCGTCAGCACCTCGACCTTCGGCAACGCGCGGCGGACGACCACCGGATTGGATCCCAGTCGCCTTGCGCTGCTGCTGGCCGTGCTCGACAAGCGCGCCGGGCTCAATCTGGCCACCGACGACGTGTTCGCGAACGTCGCTGGCGGGCTGACCGTCAGCGAGCCGGCGGCCGATCTCGCCGTCATGGCTGCGGTCGCGTCGAGCCTGTTGAACCGGCCCATCGCCTCGGACGTGGTCGTGTTCGGCGAGGTGGGGCTCGCCGGCGAAGTGCGGGCGACGTCGCACGCCGCACTGCGGCTGCGCGAAGCGGCACAGCTCGGGTTCACCCGTTCCGTCGTGCCGGAGGCCAACGCCGCCGGTGCCGACAGCACGCCGGGGCTGTCGGTCGTCGGCGTGCGGACGATCGGCGAGGCGCTCGACGAGCTCTTGGAAGGCCGACATACAATGTCCCGATGAACGGCTACACCCTCGCCCGGGGCGTCTTTGCCGCTTCCGTCGTGTACGCGGCGCTCCTCATTCGACCAGTCGAGCCGGCCTGGGGGAGCGTCATCCTGGGCATCGGCCTGGCGAGCGCGATCATCGTCGCCGAGATGAGGCTGCGCGATGCGGCGGTGACGAGCCTGCTCGGCGGGCTCATCGGTTTCGCCGTCGGACTGATGATCGCCCGGGCGATCGGATCCGCGCTCTTCTGGACCAACACCGAGAATGCGAAAGTCCAGTTCATGCACGGGCTCACGATCCTCGTGCTGCCGTACCTCGGCGCGGTGCTCGGCGCGCGCCGCGGCGAATGGCTCGAGCCCGCGAAGTTCCTCTCTCTGTTCCGGGACGCGCGTCCGCAGAAGCGCTACAAGATTCTCGATACGAGCGTCATCATCGACGGGCGCGTCGCCGACATCGTCGAGACCGGCTTTCTGGACGGCACGCTCGTCGTGCCGCAGTTCGTCCTCAACGAGCTGCAGTACGTGGCCGACTCGCCAGACTCGCTCAAGCGCAACCGTGGCCGGCGTGGGCTCGACATCCTCCACCGCATCCAGAAGATCTCCGGCGTCGAGGTCGTGATCTCGGACATCGACTTCCCGCAGATCAAGGAAGTCGATCTCAAGCTCATCGAGCTGGCGCGGACGATGCTCGGCCGCATCGTCACGAACGACTTCAACTTGAACAAGGTGGCGCAACTGCGCGGCGTCGAAGTCCTGAACATCAACGAGCTGAGCAACTCGCTCAAGCCCGTCGTGCTGCCGGGCGAAGCGATGAACGTCTTCATCCTCAAGGAAGGCAAGGAGTACAACCAGGGGGTTGGATACCTCGACGACGGGACGATGGTGGTGGTCGACAACGCGCGGCCGCGCATCGGCCGCAGCGTCGACATCGTCGTCACGAGCGTGTTGCAGACGACCGCGGGCCGGATGATCTTCGGCCGGCACGCGGAGGCCGGTCCGGCGGAGGCCGGGCCCAAGTCCGAACGGGCCGAGCAGGACAGCGGCCGTCATCGTCGCCCCGCGGCGCACGGATAACCGTGGCCGTCGGCGTCATCGTCGTCGCGGCCGGCCGCGGCGAGCGGCTCGGGGGCGCCGTTCCGAAACAGTTGCTGGACATCGGCGGGCGGACGATGCTGCAGCGCAGCGTGTCGGCGTTCGATCGGCATCCGGCCATCGATGCGCTGACCGTCGTCCTTCCCGCCGAACTGGTCGGCCGCGGCCCAGCGCTCGTGGGCCAGACGCGGCGATCCTGTTCCTTCGCGGCGGGCGGACCTCGGCGACAGGACTCGGTTCGTTTCGGGCTGGCGGCGCTGCCGCCCGACGTCGACGTGGTCCTCGTCCACGACGCGGCGCGGCCGTTCGTCGACGCCGGCGTGATCGACCGCGTGATCGCGGGCGTGGCGGCGACCGGAGCGGCCGTGCCCGGTGTGCCGGCGCGCGACACGGTGAAGCGCGTGCGGCCCGGGACCGAGACCGTGGCCGAGACGCTGCCGAGGGAAGAACTGTGGCTGGTGCAGACGCCGCAGGGCTTCCGGCGCGGCGTCCTCGAGCGTGCGATGCGCGAGGTGGGCGATCGCGCGGTCACCGACGAAGCGACGATCGCCGAGCAGTTGGGCGAGACGGTCACGATGGTCCACGGGGACGAGCGAAACGTGAAGATCACGACGGCGCAGGATCTGGAGACGGCACGGCGAGCGGCGCGAGGCGTCCCGCGCGTCGGAATCGGTTACGACCTGCACCGGCTCGCCGAGGGCCGCCGGCTCGTCATCGCCGGCGTGGAGCTCTCGGCCGCGTGCGGCCCCATCGCCCACTCGGACGGCGACGTCGTCTGTCACGCGCTCGTCGATGCGCTGTGCGGCGCGGCGGGAACAGGCGACGTCGGCCGCCACTTCCCGAACACGGATCCGCGATGGAAGGACGCCGCGGGCCTCGACCTGCTGCGGCGCGCCGTCGAGATCGTCGCCGAGGCAGGCTGGGTGCCCGCGAGCGTGGATGTGACCGTCATTCTGGAGCGCCCGAAGCTGGCCCCGCACGCTGACGAGATCCGCGTGCGGCTGGCCGGGACGCTCGGCGTGCCGATCGGCGCCATCGGTCTCAAGGCGAAGACCAACGAGGGTGTGGACGCGGTCGGCCGCGGTGAGGCGATCGCGGCGCACGCGGTCGCCGTCATCCTGCCCGGAGAACCGTCGTGACGCCGCGGTTGCGCTTCGCGCCGAGCCCGACCGGCCAGTTGCACGTCGGCAATGCCCGCACGGCGCTCTTCAACTGGCTCGTCGCCCGGCGATGGGGCGGGGTTTTCGTGCTTCGCGTCGAGGACACCGACGTCGAGCGCTCGACGCACGCGTCCGAGGCGGCCATCCTCGACGATCTTCGCTGGCTCGGCCTCGACTGGGACGAAGGCCCCGACATCGGCGGACCGGTCGGCCCGTATCGGCAATCCGAACGGCAGGAGCTGTACGAGACGGCTGCGCGTGGTTTGATGGCTCGAGGCTTGGCCTACCGCTGCTTCTGTTCGTCCGAGCAGCTCGAGGCCGATCGGCAGGCGGCGCTGGCCGACGGGCGCCCGCCGAAGTACGCCGGGCGGTGCCGCGCGATCGATCCCGTCGAGGCCGAGGTTCGTGTCACCGCCGGCGAGCCAGCCGCCATACGGTTCCTCGTTCCAGCCGGCCGCGCCGTCACGTTCGACGACGTCGTGCGAGGTCCGGTGACGTTCCAGTCGGAGGTCATCGGAGACCCGGTCTTGATCCGATCGAACGGGTTTCCTGCGTACAACTTCGCGGTCGTGATCGACGATGCCGCGATGGAGATCACGCACGTCATCCGCGGCGAGGATCACATCTCGAACACGCCGCGGCAATTGCTGCTGTACGAGGCGCTCGAACACCAGCCGCCCGTGTTCGCGCACGTGCCGCTCGTCCTGGGGCCCGATCACGCGCCGTTGTCGAAGCGCCACGGCGCCACGAGCGTCGCGGAGTTCCGCGCGCGCGGCTACCTGCCGGAGGCGCTCGTCAACTACTTGGCGCTGCTCGGCTGGTCGCCAGGCGAGGGTGAGGAGATCGTCGGCGCGCGCGAACTGACCCGGCGCTTCGACGTGAGCGCCGTCAGCCACAGTGCGGCCGTGTTCGACATCGCGAAGCTCGCGTGGATGAACCGGCACTACATGAAGGAGGCGTCGCCGGCGCGGCTCGCCGGCCTGGCGCTGCCGGACTTCGTCGCGGCCGGGCTGCTGAGGGAGACGCGGACCGCGCGTGAGTACGTGCAGTCGATCCTGCCGATCGCGGTGGGCTCGGTCGATCGGCTCGAGGAGATTCCGGATCGCGTCGAGGCCGTGTTTCGCTGGGACGCGGAGACCGCCGCCGCGCTCGTCGCCGCCGAGCCGGCGGCCGATCGCGTGCTGCACGCGATGGCGGCGTTCGCAACGCACGCCGAGGCGTGCGGCCTGCTGCTCGATCGCGACGCGTTTCGCGGCCTCGCCGGGAGGGTCCGTCAGGAGACCGGGCTGAAGGGCCGTGAGCTGTTCCATCCGATGCGCGTGATGCTCACGGGCGCCGAGTCCGGTCCTGAGCTCGACCTGATCGTGCCTGCGATCGATCGGGCGGCGTCGCTGCCGGCTGGCGACACGCGAGTGCCGGTTGTTCCGTGCCATGCGCGCGCGCGCGCGGTCGTCGATCGGCTGCGCGCGGTCGTCGCTGGGCGCGAGGACCACCGGTGATCGTCTACGGCGTCAACGCGGTGAGCGAGGCGTTGCAGGCGCGGCGCGTGTCTCGGCTGATGCACGAGCGCGGCGCCGGTCCGCGCGTGGACGCCCTGGTCGCGCGCGCGCGCGAGCTGCGGATCCCGGTGGAGACGATCGATCGTCGAGGCCTGGAGTCGATGACGCACGGCGGCGTGCACCAGGGGGTCGTCGCCGACGTCCAGCCGCTGGCGGCCTACACGCTCGAGGAGCTGGTGACCGGCGCGGGCGGGCCGCCGTTGCTCGTCGTGCTCGACGGCGTGGAGGATCCGCAGAACGTCGGCGCGATTCTGCGCGCGGTCGACGGCGCGGGCGCTGACGGCGTGATTCGCCAGGCCCGGCATGCCGCGCCGCTCGACGGGGCGACGGCGAAGGCGTCGGCCGGCGCCGTCAATCACGTGCGGATCGCGACCGTGGTGAACATCGCCCGCGCGGTCGAGGAGCTGAAGGCGCTGAACGTCTGGACGATCGGCCTGGATGGATCTGCCACCGATCGCTACGACGAGGTCGATTACACGCTGCCGACCGCCTTCGTGCTCGGCGCGGAAGGCACAGGGCTGAGACGGCTCGTGAAGGAGCGTTGCGATCGGCTGGTGTCGATTCCGATGGCCGGCAGCGTCTCGAGCCTGAACGTGTCGGTGGCTGCCGGTGTCGCGCTGTTCGAGGCCGTGCGCCAGCGCCGGCGTCTTCGTCGTTGACGTTCCTGTGGTGGGACCGTCCCGTGAGGTCGTATAGTAAATGGCGGACGGCCCGGCCCCTCGTCGTCGCGGGCAGTACGCCTCGGGGCTTGGTAGGCTGGCACACTCCGTGCTAATATCCCTGTTTTGTCTGGCTGGCGTAGCTCAGTCCGGTAGAGCAGCTGATTTGTAATCAGCCGGTCGGGGGTTCAAATCCCT